>DAOVWP010000064.1 GCA_030636615.1 Candidatus Nanohaloarchaea archaeon | reverse complement strand
TACCCAATAATAATTGAATGGCGATAAGATGCCATCGACCTTTCCTTCATGGATTGTATACTTATACAATATCTTTCCGCAGATGTTTTCAAGACTTTTACCATCAGCACGATATGCAGTAGCTGATAAACCCAGCATGAACTTTGGTTTGAAATATGATAATGCTTCCTCAAAAGTGATAGCTTTATAGTGATGACACTCATCGACAACGATATAATCAAACTCTCGTGGATCAAACCTATCAAGATTCCTATACAGAGTCTGGACTGTGGCGAAAGTTACCTGTTTCTTATCCTTATTAGCCGCAATATAATAACCAAAAGATAAATCAAACTTTTTTAGACAGTTCTGGAACTCCCTATCATTCGCCTGTTTCAAAATATCACGATTGTGACAGATAAACAGTAGATTTGCATTCGGATCTTTCTCTAATATCCTCTTGAACCAGATTGCCGCAAGATAAGTCTTACCTGTACCTGTTGCCATCTGTACGATTCCTTTTGATTCCTTTGTAGTATCAAGCACTGCCAATGCTTCCACTTGTGGTTTGTATAATTCCATTCTGTTCACCAATTAATTTTTTTCCTTCGCTATATATAAATACCGCTTATCCATTATTTTCCTCGATAGTTTAAATAGACCGGTCATTTTACAATTCTTTTAGGTTTCTCTCCGATGATTTTCAGGAACAAGTTATATCCCCCGTACCTGTCAAAAGCATAGATTTTTAGGTTTAATTCTTTTACGGTAGGAATCCTGCCCAATTCAGTTTTCTTCTCTAAAACCAATCGTTTAAGGTTTTTGAAGAAGTATTTGCGAGGTTTGAACAACTTTTTGGATTCCATAATCATTAACCCTATTCCTTCTTCTTTTGAAATACAATATTGCCATTATCTACAAAATCACAATCATAACCTAATTCGCAGATAGTATCACAGACCTTTCTAAGTTCCTTATAAGGGAAAACCCTGAACACAGTCAGTTTTATATTACCTTTTTCTA
Organism: Candidatus Nanohaloarchaea archaeon; assembly: GCA_030636615.1. Taxonomy (GTDB): domain Archaea; phylum EX4484-52; class EX4484-52; order EX4484-52; family GLR71; genus DAOVWP01. Next base: position 2,907 of record DAOVWP010000064.1, on the reverse strand, counting down.
TATTATCAGCCATATTTTATTCGCCTTTAATCAGACCAAGTTTTATTTTTATCTTTCTTATATTAACTAAGGTATGACAACGAGGGCAAGTCACATAATATTCTGATTTACCTCCATAATCCCATACATAGTCGCATTTTTGACATTTTATCTTTATTTTTGAATCATCTATTTTTATCACCATTATTTATTTATAGTATTTATTTACATACATACTTATATATAGATGTAGGTACAATTAAGTATTAATGATTAAAATGATACGAAAAAAGTACATATATACAAGAAAAGGGAAACACTTGGATGTCCTAAATATAGTAAGAGACAGGATATCACAGAAATATAACGGTGAATAGAATGGAAAGAATTAACGCAAAACGGAAAGCTGTAGATGTCATAGAATTTTCTTCAGTAGATGAACTAGAAAAATTTTCTAAATCTATAGAGACTGAAAAGAAATTTATACTGACATGGAAAGAAAAGGAAGATGTCATGTCAGAGTTGATATTTTCAACAAATATTACAAGTAAGATAAAAAATGGTGAAATCAAACTTACTTCTGTTGAAGAAAAATAGGTGAAATGAAATGATAGGAATAATAGAAATAGTTGCAATATTAGCTGTAATTATTGTGATAGTTGCAGCTCTTTCATGGTATAAGATAGTACCACCAAGTGAAGCACATCTAGTTGTGACACCAACAGAAAAGTTTGTTGTGTCGCCAGATGATAGTGTAAATACAAAAGGCAAAAGAAGTTATTTTGCTATATCTGGATGGATACCTTTCATAGGTCGTTCTATTCGAGTTCTTGATGTAACAATCAAAGAAATAAGAGGTCAACAAGAGACATATGAAAAAGATCAAGCCCGATATATTGTAAAAACAAGTACTAAATACAGAATCAGTAACATCGAGGTTGCAGCAGAGAAATATATCTCTGAAACAGAACTTGAAGAACAATTAAAAGAAGTCATCCAAGCAGCAGTCAGAGAAGTCACAATCAAGTACGATGTTGTAAATGCTAGAGCAAAGAAACAACTTATGGATGAAGAAATAAAGAAAAGTATGGGTAAAGACTTTGAGATATGGGGTGTTGAACTTGTGAACTTCCAGCTTGTTGACTTTCAGGATACAGATGAATCAACAATTATTTCAGATATATCAAAGAGAAGAGAAGTTGAAATCTCGGCAGAGACAAGAGAAATGAATGCTGAAAAAAAGAAACAGGCAAGAATAAAAGAAGCTGAAGCTGAAGAAAAAGCTAGAGAAAGAGAGATTGCAAAGGAAAAAGTAATAGGTGAAAAAGAACAGAATAAGCTACAAGCTATATCAGAGCAACAAAAACTTGCTAAAGAAAAAGAATTTGCAGTCATCCGAGTACAAACAATAAAACAGGCAGAGATTGATAAGGAAAAGAAAATTGTAGAAGCTAACATGGCAAAAGAAAAAGAAGAAATAATGAAAGAACAGAAACTACTTGAAGGACAAGGAGATAAGCTTAAACAAGAAGAACAGGCAAAAGGTACAGCTGCACCAATCAGAGAGATGGGTCTTGCTGAAGCTGAAGCTAAAGAGAAACTACAAGCTGCACTGAACAAGTTTAGTGATGCTGCAATTCGTGCTTTAATTGCAGAGAAAGTTGTAGAAATGCAAGAGACGGTCGGTGTTGAGACAGCAAAAGCACTCGCTGGAGCAGATTTGAAAGTATTTGCCGGTGGTGATGGTGCAGGAAGTGATGGATTCAATTTAGGTAAATTAATATCTGCTATGTCAGTATCTAATGAAGGAACAGCAGATGCTACATTGAACAAGATTGCAAGACCTAACGATCTTGGACTATCTGCACTTGGACTTAAAGCAATCCAAGAGAAAATTGAAAAATCTACAGAAAAAGATAAAACTAAAAAGTCTATAAAAAAGGATGAAAAAGTTTCAAAAAATAAGCCAGACAACTATATGGATTTGAGCAAAGAAGTAGACAAGACAAAGAAAAGGAACAATTGAAGAGATTTATCTCTTCATTTAAACCTGAAATGGACGCATCTTAATAGGGTGTGAATCTTCAAGCCGTGCGAACGACATGAAGACAAAATTGGACAATGGTGATTACTGAGTTATCAGTACTGAATAATATCTCCATTGATGAATCAGTTTAAAGTACGGCAGTTCCACTGTGCTTTTAACTCCAATCCACAGGAATTTAAATAACATAAAAGAAGAAAACCATAATATGGAAGTGAATCATATTAATAGAGGAGATTAGAAATGGAAAAAAACAAAGAAATGAATTTTAAAGAAGCGTTGGAATTAGCAACAAAATATCACAAAGGACAGAAAAGGTGGGGTGGAGAAGAGTACATAACACACCCAATAGCAGTAGCAGACAGATTTGAGCATGAAGATTATAAGATTGTAGCAATATTGCATGATATATTAGAAGATACGAAAATGACAGTATTCGAACTTATAGACACGCATAACCTTAACTCATTCCTGTGTCTGTCAGTAGTTGCTATAACAAAGAGAAAAGGACAAAATTATCTTGATTACATTCTACAGGTGAAAAGAAGTGAAATAGCGACTGCGGTCAAGATAGAGGATCTGAAACATAATCTGTCTGACTTGAAAGATGGTTCTATGAAAGATAAGTATATACTTGCACTATATATTCTCAAGAACTAAAAAGGTAATTTGATTTATATATTACTCATTTCGACAGTAAATAGTATTATCTGAAAAATGAAGTATCAATAACAGTAATATTGTTGTTGTTTTCCACATTTATATATACTTATCCCACCAAAATAGTATCAGTGAAACGCATGGGTCAGGATGAAGTTCTTAAAACTCTAAGAAAAAACCAAAATTGGATGACAATAAAAGAATTGATTGAGGAAACAGGATTG
>DAOVWP010000005.1 GCA_030636615.1 Candidatus Nanohaloarchaea archaeon | reverse complement strand
ATGACTACCAGAGAATGTGAGATGTGCAGGGGTAAGCGGTTGAAAAAGGAGATACTTGCTGTAAAAATCAATGGTAAGTCTATTATTGATGTGACTGATATGTCAATATTTAATGCAAGGAACTTTTTTGATAATCTTGATTTGAGTAAAAGAGAGATGATGATATCTGATATGGTCCTTAAAGAAATTGGTTCAAGGCTGAATTTTCTTATGAATGTAGGGCTTGAGTACCTGACGCTTGGTAGGGTTGCCGGTACTCTTTCAGGTGGTGAATCCCAAAGGATCAGGCTTGCTACACAGATAGGGTCTAATCTTGTAGGTGTTTTATATGTTCTTGATGAGCCAAGCATTGGTCTGCATCAGCGTGATAATCTTAGACTCATAAAGACATTGGAAGGTATGAGGGATTTGGGTAATACTCTTATTGTTGTGGAGCATGATGAAGAGACTATGCTTCATGCTGATAATCTAATTGATATCGGTCCCGGTGCAGGTGTAGATGGTGGAAATATTGTTGCTGAAGGCACTCCTGAAGAGGTTATGGGGAATCGTGAGTCAATTACCGGACAATATCTTTGCGGTGTGAAGAAGATTGATGTTGCAAAGAAAAGACGGGCGCATGATAAATGGTTGAGTATTGTTGGCGCGCAGGAAAATAATCTGAAAAATATTGATGTGAAGATACCTCTAAGTGTATTTACCTGCATTAGCGGTGTTTCGGGATCAGGCAAAAGCAGTCTTGTTAATGAGGTTCTATATAATGGTCTGTTGAGAAGGGTTGCAGGGCTTAAGGTTGCCTGTGGGAGACATAAGAAGATAGATGGAATTGAGAATGTTGATCGTGTTGTGATGATTAACCAGTCGCCAATTGGTCGTACTCCAAGATCCAATCCTGCAACATATACTGGGGTGTTTACGCCAATAAGGGAGCTCTTTGCAAAAACAAAGGATTCGAGGATCAAAGGTTTTAATCCAGGGAGATTTAGTTTTAATGTTGCTCATGGAAGGTGTGATGCATGCAATGGAGATGGGCTTATAAAAATTGAGATGCATTTCCTGCCTGATATTTATGTGCCTTGTGAGGTCTGTGGGGGTAAAAGGTATAATCAGGAAACACTTTCTGTAAAGTTTAAGGATAAAAATATCGCGGATGTCCTTGATATGACTGTAAGCGAGGCGCTTGACTTTTTTATGGCTGTTCCCCGGATAAAGCGAATCTTTGAAACGCTTGTCGATGTTGGTCTGGGTTATATAAAACTAGGGCAGTCTGCGACAACTCTTTCCGGTGGTGAAGCGCAGAGAATAAAACTTGCAGCAGAGCTTGCAAAAAGATCTACCGGAAAGACTGTGTATCTTCTTGATGAGCCGACAACTGGTCTGCATTTTGAGGATATAAAGAAACTGCTCAAGGTTTTGAACAGGCTTGTTGATAAAGGTAATAGTGTTGTTGTGATTGAGCATAATATGGATGTAATCAAATGCGCTGATCATATAATTGATCTGGGACCGGAGGGTGGTGATGCCGGAGGATCTATTGTTGCTGAAGGGACACCTGAAGAAGTATCAGAGGCAAAAGGTTCTTATACAGGTAAGTTTCTTAAGAAGATTCTTGCAAAATGATTGTTATGGATATTAAGCAGTTTCCTGTGTGCGCCGGAGTTTACAAGATGATTGATTCCAGCAGTAAGGTTATTTATGTCGGTAAGGCAAAGAACCTGCGAAAAAGGGTTGCAAGTTATTTCAGGTCGTCAAGAGGGAGTTTTCAGGATTTCAAGACGCAGGTGATGGTGTCGAGGATTGATCATATTGATATTGTGGTTACATCTAATGAACTGGAAGCTTTGATGCTTGAGTCAAATCTTATCAAGGAGCTAAGGCCGAAATATAATGTGCTTCTGAAGGATGATAAATCGTATCCTTATATCGCTGTCAGTCTGAGTGAGGATTATCCCAGGATATTTAAGACAAGGTCTGTAAAAAGTAAAGGGTATAAGTATTACGGGCCGTTTACTGAGGAGTATCATGTGAATTGTCTGGTGCGGTTTCTTAACAGGACATTTAAACTGAGGACATGCAATAGTTCTAAATTTTCTTCAAGAAGCAGACCATGTCTTTACTTTGATATGGGACGGTGTCTTGGTGTGTGCGCAGGAAATGTTTCAAAGTCTGGATATATTGAAAATGTGGGTTCGGCAATGAGTATACTTGAGGGAAGGACAAGGGAGCTTATCAGTTCTATGGAGAAAAAGATGAAAGATTTTGCAGGTGGCAGTGAGTTTGAGAAAGCTGCTATTGTGCGTGATCAGATCAAAGGGATTGAGTTGATATATGAGAAACAGGTGATTTCTTCTGTTGATGGTAAGGATATTGATGTTATTGCTGTTTTTGGTGATAAGGGGTCTGCGGTTGTGCAGGTCTTATTTGTGAGAAGCGGGCTTCTTATTGGTGATAAATATTTTTTTCTTGAAGATGTGCTTGATGATTCTGTTGTCGTATCTGAGTTTATATCACGGTTTTATCAGGATAATGATGCACCTCAATTTATATTGACTTCTGTGGATGTAGAAGATGTATCTGTGCTTTCTGAGTGGCTTTCTGATAAGAGGGGTTCAAAGGTTGTTGTAAGGATGCCTGTTAAAGGTGATAAGAAGAAGCTTGTTGATATGGCTTTTTCAAATGCTAAGTCTAATTTTGAGAGAGTTGCGCGAGAATTGGAGAAAACAGTACAGTCACTTGAAGAGCTGAGGCAAAAGCTTGGTCTTGATAAGGTTCCTGAGAGGATACATGCTTTTGATATATCTACTCTTCAGGGATCTGATTCAACAGGTTCAATGGTTAGTTTTGTTGATGGTGTTCCTGCTAAGGAAGAGTATAGAAGGTTTAAGATAAGGTTTGTGGAAGGGCAGGATGATTTTCTGATGATGAAGGAAGTATTGTACAGGCAGTATTCTAAAAATCCGTTGCCTGATCTTATATTAATTGATGGAGGTAAGGGTCAGCTGAGTTCTGCTGTTGATGTCCTTAAAGAGTTTGGGTATGATGATCAGCCAGTCATATCTCTTGCGAAGAAGATGGAAGAGGTGTATGTTCCTTTCAGGAAAGGTCCGCTCAGTATTTCAAAAGATTCTATGTCTGGTCATCTTCTCCAGAGAATAAGGGATGAGGCGCATAGGTTTGCAGTGGGTTATCACAGGGTGCTTCGTTCGAAAAGGATAAGATCTGAGTAATTGTTGGTTGTTTTTATTTGGTTGTCTGTTATTTTATGATTTCTGCTTTTTTCATTTGCACAAGCAGATCTGCTGCTCTTTTTGGTATCTCTACTTCTTTGTCTTTTTCATATGGTCCGTAGGATTTGCTGTCTTCTGCCATGAATTTTGGGATATTGTTCAGGATACGGAGTTTTTGCATCTTTTTGTTATTATTCTCTTTTTCCTGTTTTTCTTTGTCTTTTTCTCTTGTTTTGATTATGTTATCTTTTATTTTGTCTGGTCTGGTCTGTTGAGGTGTTTTATCTGTTATGTTCTCTATTTTGTCTCTGTAATCTCTTAGGGTCTTTAGTATATTATTGTATAGTTCTATCTCTTCGCTAAGGAGGTTTTCACACTCAAGTTCGGTTTTCATGTTTATCATGGCAGAATTGATTATTTTCATCTCTCTTGTGTTGATGATATCTTTTATGACTAATTCTGTGTGTCTTTTTTCTGTTTCCTGCAGATTTTTCTGTTTCAGTTTAGTGTTTAGATAATTTGCAATGTCATTGTAGAAGTTAGGGTCAAGGTTGTTGAGAATTTTTGATTCTTTCTCCTGTTTCTGGAGATCTCTCAGGAACTGGAAGGTCAGAAGGTTTGCCATAATAGATTAATTGTCTTTTTATTTTAAATTTCTTTCACAATTAGTTTTCTTTTTTATTCTTTTTTTTCTTCTGTTATATTTTCATCTGTTTTTTCTTTATTTTTGATCCCATGACGCAACGGCTGGTGCATTCTTGCTTTGTGATTGCCTAGACCTTGCTTTGTGCCGAACACTTTATCGCATAAGTTGCATTTGTATTCCTGTGTTTCGGATTTCTGTTTTTTCAGAGCACCTGATCTTTTTATTGCATAGGTTGCAGGGTTCTTTATGTTTTTGATCTGACAGTAATTGTCCTTATCACATATAGTCATGTCTGTGTAGTAGCCGTTGCTGTCGCAGTTTGGTGGCATTATCGGTGATTTTCTTTTTTTTGCATAATTTAACTGGGTTTTAATATATGTCTCTTTGATAGGGTCTGGGTTCCTTGAGTTCCACTCAGATAGTTCGATCTCTATCTTTTCAATAGGCCAGCCGCATTTCTGAAGAAAGTTGATTAGTATAAATATTGCTCTTTTCCTGCCGTCAGGTATACCTTTTAGTATATTTTTTATGCATGGTGGGAAAAATTCAGAACTTATTGCTTTTGTGACCTGCATGATCTTTTCAAGTTCTCGCTTTCTCTCTTCAGTGAGTTCCAGACTAGCTTCTTTTGAAAGTTCGCTCCATTCCATTGACTCTATTACAAGGTTTGCTGCTTCGTTTTCTTCCCATTTGTCAAGGAAACCTATATCTGTTTTTATGTTTTCAATCTTTGCCATATTTTTTTTGAAACCTTTAATCATATCTTTTGTTATCGGAAGACTTACCAGTCCGGATTTTTCATTAATAGAGTAAGGCAGTCTGAATAGGTGGCGGTTGCTCCAGTTGTCTTCTACATCTATCAGGTTGTATGGATTCAGTTCGCCTTCTTTTGTTTTCATCTTTTCATTATATTCTGGGTTTATGTTGAGGATTGCTTCTGTGAGTTGTTTTTTTATTGTGTGTTTTATGAATCCCACTATTGCTTTTGGTATTCCCGGGAAATCTTTTGAGATATCTTTATAGTTGATTGATTTTGGGAAACATTTGTGCGAGATTCCAATATGGAATCCTCTGTTTCCGCTGAATTTTATTGAATAGTCTGATATGCCATATGACTCAAGCGTGTTTATTATAAGCAGAGATGCTTCTTTTGCAATCTGCATCCCCTCATCACAGTCTATATCAATTATAAGGTCCCAGCTGTGTCTTATCTCGTTCATCTGCTGGACTGTTGTATGGTTTTCGAGAAGCATGGGGTTGGTCCATAACTCTACTGATCCATGGAATGATGTGGCTTTGTTTTTTACTGCGATTTCTATATCTGCAGGGAAATTCATTGTTGATGGCCTTTTGCCATAGAACTTTCCTTCAAAGACTGTGGCAACTTCTCTTTTGCTGCAGATACTGAAGATCCTGTCAATAATCTCTGGTTGAAGGTAATATTGTTTGATCTTCTCCATGTCAAGATTTTCCAATCTGGTCAGACCCATAAGTAATTATTTGATAAATAATATTTTATATGTGGATGTTTTATCTTGTACTATTCACAACATATTTATAATGTGGCGCTGAATTTTTGATACTTAGTGGTTGGTTATGGTAAAAACAATTTTAAAACAACTATTCAGACTTCCTTTTGTAGAAGATATTGTATATATTGTTGGAGGCGTGTTGATTGCGTTTATCCTTTATAGTTCTCTCGGTTTTGCTCTTCATACAGATAAACCTGTGCTTACTGTTGTGTCAGGTTCGATGGAGCCAACACTTATGATTGGGGATCTTATAGTTGTAAAAGGTGTTGATCCTTCAGATATAGAGAAAGGAGACATCATTGTTTTTGATACTGATGGTTTTATCAATAAGCTGGTAGTGCATAGGGTTTATGAAGTGCTTGAGGCAGAAAATGTTGATGAGTTGAGTGGGGAGAAACATATTGTTTATTCTTTCAGGACAAAAGGTGATAATGTTGTTACTAATAGCCATGTTGATCCTTGGATCATACATGAGAAAAATGTATATGGGGTTAATATTATAAGGATTCCGTATCTTGGTTATCCAAGAATCATGTTAAATAATCTGATGGAGTTCGCTGCTTTTAAATTTTGATTTTTATTGTCTTGTTTGGTTTTGTTTTTGGAATTATTTTTGGATTTTTCCTGAGGATTCATAAAGTTTATAAATATATTCGTTCTATTCTGTATACTTACATGAACATATATCTTTGTGTTATATGTAAACTAAATATATCTTATGAACTTATTATGCTCGGGTGGTGTTGATTTATGGGTAATGTAAAATTTAAAGACAAAAAAGATAAGAAGGTTGATCACAGAGATAAGAATTCGTCTGAACATAATGATAGCAAGAAGGGTGATTCTAAGGAAATTGAAGATCTCAAACAGATTATCACTGAAAAGGATGAACAGATACTTCGATTGCATGCAGATTTTGATAATTTTAGGAAAAGAACTGAGCAGAGGTTTGATGAGTTCCAGAAAAGCGCTAATAAAGGGCTTATTGTTGAGCTGCTTGGTATTGTTGATGATTATGAGCGGGCGCTTGCATCTGCAGAGAATGCTGAGTCTGTAGATTATCTCAGAGAGGGGTTTTCGCAGATCTATAAGAAGCTTATGCATGTCCTTAAATCCTGCGGGTTGACATGTGTAGATTGTGTCGGTGAGAATTTTGATCCGAATCTTCATGAAGCAGTGTTTATGTTTGAGTCTGATGAGCATGAAGATAATGTGGTTACAGATGAGATCCAGAAAGGATATGCTCTTCATGATGTGATCATAAGGCATCCGAAAGTCAGGGTTGCAAAGAACAGTTCGTCTAAGGATGATAAAAAAGATGAAGATAAGAAGAAGACGGAAGGACATGAGGAAAAAAAATAATTAAAATAATTAGAAAATTTAAATGATTAAATAAAGGTGAAATGAAATGGGAAAAATAATTGGAATTGATTTGGGTACTACTAACTCAGCTGTTGCTGTGGTAGAAGGCGGTAAGCCAACTATATTGGTGAACTCCGAAGGTGATAGGACGACTCCATCAGTTGTTTCTTTTAAAGATGGTGAGGTTCTTGTCGGCTCTGTTGCTAAAAGGCAGGCAGTGTCTAATCCGAAACATACAGTGCATTCAATCAAGAGGCACATGGGGGAGGACCATAAGACAGATATAGATGGTAAAAATTATACTCCTCAGGAAATTTCTGCAAAGATACTCCAGAAGCTTAAAGCTGATGCTGAGGCATATCTTGGTGAGAAAGTGACAGAGGCAGTCATTACTGTGCCAGCATATTTTACTGATTCGCAGAGACAGGCAACAAAAGATGCAGGGAAAATCGCTGGTTTTGATGTGAAAAGGATCATTAATGAGCCTACTGCGGCATCACTGGCTTTTGGTCTTGATAAGAGTGAAGAGAAGACTATTATGGTATTTGATCTTGGAGGAGGTACATTTGATGTTTCTGTTCTTGAACTTGATGACGGTGTTTTTGAGGTTAAGGCGACATCAGGAGATAATCATCTTGGTGGAGATGATTTTGATGACAAGATCATTGAGTGGATTGCTGATCGGTTCAAAAAAGAGAATGATGTTGACCTGAAGGGAGATCTGTCAGCTATGCAGAGAATTAAAGAAGCTGCTGAGAAAGCAAAGGTTGAGCTTTCAAACCTGACAAAAGTCAATATCAATATTCCATTCATATATCAGAATGGAGGCGAACCAAAAAATATTGATTATGATCTTACAAGAGCAGAATTTGAAAAAATGTGTTCAGATCTTCTTGATCGGGTCAGAAAGCCAGTAGAACGGGCATTGAAAGATGCAGGTAAAAGTTCATCTGATTTGGATGAAGTTCTGCTTGTTGGCGGTTCAATAAGAATGCCTGCTGTCCAGAAACTTGTTAAAGATATTACCGGAAAAGAGCCGAATAAAAGTATAAATCCTGATGAGGTTGTTGCTATGGGAGCAGCTATACAGGGAGGTGTTCTTGCAGGTGATGTGAAGGATGTGCTTCTTCTTGATGTTGCACCATTATCTCTTGGTATTGAGACACTTGGTTCAGTGTTTACAAAGCTGATTGAGCGAAATACTACAATACCAACTGAAAAGTCTAAGATCTTTTCTACTGCGGCAGATAATCAGACGAGTGTGTCAATACATACGCTTCAGGGTGAGCGAGAGATGGCAACGTATAACAAGACACTTGGTATATTTGAGTTGTCCGGTATTCCTGCTGCGCCAAGAGGTATTCCTCAGATTGAGGTATCTTTCAAGATTGACGCAAATGGTATTCTTCATGTAACTGCAAAGGATCTCGGTACAGGAAAAGAGCAATCTATCACTATAAAATCATCTACAAACCTGTCTGATGCTGAGGTTGATAGGATGGTTGATGAGGCAAAGAGTAATGCAGAAGCTGACAAGAAAGCCAAAGAGAAGGTTGATGTCGTAAATACTGCGGATTCGCTTGTTTACTCAACTGAAAAAACTCTTGAGGAATTCAAGGATAAGGCAACTGACGACGAAAAGAAGGATATCAAGAGTAAGATTGATGAACTTAAGAGTGTTCTTGAGAAAGATAAGGATGATGTCGAGAAAATCAAGAAAGCAACAGAAGATTTGAGTAAATCTGCTCAGGGACTTGCAACAAGGATATACCAGGAAGCTGCACAAAAAGCACAGGCAGAACAGCAAGCTGGACAGTCTGCAGATAAACAGCCAGATTCTGATTCTAAGGGGGCTGATGACAAGTCTGATGAGAAAGTTGTCGATGCAGATTATGAAGTTGTTGATGAGCAGAAAAAAGATAAGAAGGAAGATGATAAAAAAGATGATAAGAAAGATAAATAAATATTCTTTCTTCTTATTTAATAGGTGATACCGGATGGCAGGGAAGCGTGATTATTATGAAGTGCTTGGGATTAGTAAAGACGCTTCACAGAAAGAGGTAAAGAAGGCTTTCAGGAAACTTGCCAGAAAATATCATCCTGATTCATCATCCAATAAGGATTCTTCTGAGAGTAAGTTTCGGGAGATAAATGAAGCAAATGAAGTCCTTTCTGATCCGTCAAAGAGGGCCCAGTATGATCAGTTTGGGCATATGGGTGGTGAGGCTAACGGTTTCAGCGGCTTTGGCGGAGAAGGTTTTAATTTTGAGGGTTTTGCTAAAGGGTTTGGTGGAGGTGGATCTTTTAGCTCTTTTGAAGATATATTTGATGCTTTCTTTAGTGGGGGTGGTGCAAGAAGCAGTAATCAGCGTTCCGGTTCGCAGAGAGGGGAAGATCTCAAGATTGAGGTAGATATTGATTTTGAGGAAGCAGCTTTTGGAGTGGAGAAGATTTTTCATATAAAACGGCTTGATAAATGCAGTAAGTGCGGCGGAAGCGGAGCAAAGGATGAGAGTTCTGTGAAGATATGTCCTCAATGTAGGGGTGCTGGCGAGGTAAGAGTGGTAAGAAGGTCACTTTTTGGTCAGAGTATATCAATACAGGCCTGTCCGAAATGCAAGGGGCGCGGAAAGATTATAGATGAGCCATGTTCTAAGTGTCATGGTGATGGGAGAGTTGAGTTGCGTGAGGAAGTAAAGGTAAATATTCCTGTTGGTATTGATACTGGATACAGGTTGAGAGTGGATGGTAAAGGAAATGCGGGTGTCAGGGGAGGTCCTTTTGGAAATCTGTATGTCTATGTGAATGTTAATGATCATCCTATTTTTGAAAGGAAAGGCAATGATATATTCTGTTCAGTCCATATACAATTTTGTGAGGCTGCTATTGGAGCAAAAATTGATGTGCCTTCACTTAAAGGGAAATATAAATTAAGTATTCCTTCAGGGACGCAGACAGGCACAGTTTTCAGGTTGAAAGAAAAGGGTATACAAGATATACATGGTCGAGGAATCGGTGATGAGTACATAAAGATCGTGGTGAAGACCCCGACTAGATTAAGCCCTGAGGAAAAAGAAATCTTCCAGCATCTTTCTGAGTTGCGCAAGAAAAGTAGCAGGGAAGATGCGGATAAAGGGTTTTTCAGGTCTGTGCGCGAAGGTATACATGATGTTTTCAAGTAAGAACATTTAGGTCTTGTCTATATGTCTTTTTTGTGGTTCTTCTTTTTCTTCAATATTAATATATCTGTGTTTGCTGCGCTTTTTCTTTTTTGATAGCAGTTTTGCTGGTCTTGTTACCAGCATGGTTACTGATGAGAGTACGAAATCGCCAAGGTACTGGCAAAATTTGAGCGGGAATTTTATGATTATATAGATAACTTTTGTAATATCATAAATCAGTACCATTTTCTCATATGAAAGGTATATAAATATTCCCAGAATTGAGAATGTGAGCATGCTTCGCAGGAGTTCCATGCCTGTCCAGCCGTAGTTCATGTAACTGTTTATGAGAAGAGCGAACAGGGCAGATATTATGCCAACCATTATAGCTCTCATGTAAATTTTTATCGTTCTTTTTACAAAGTATATGAATATTATAAGAAGAAGTATTATGAAAATTGAGATGTTCATGGCTGACATTGATGTAAACATGTAGTTTTTCAGAGATATTATAATACTGGATAGTGTTTCCAGAATGGCTAAGTAATCCATAGGTGTCTCCTTATTTTGTTATAAAGAAATCTGATGTGACACTACCACTACCTTTTATTATATATGTGCCATCTGAATATTCAATGTCTCCACTGAAGTCTTCAATCGAGATATCTCCATATCTTTTGATGATTGGGAGCTCTTCAGAATCCATGACTATATTTATCGGACCCTGGACATTAGTCAGAAGGAATGTTTTGTCTTTTATGCCTCTCAGGTACATCTTATCTATTGTGAGGTTGTTTGCCTTTATTTTTGCATCTTTTTCAAAGGTGCTTTCATCGTTGTTCTTTATGATTCTTATTGTCTTTCCGTCAATTGATATTGTCTCGTCTATATGGATATTTCCACTGAAATTATATATTGAGATTTGTGTATCGTCAGATCTGCGTACTGCCTGTCCAATCTGTATATAGTTCTCTTTGCCGTGGTATGTCAGTTCCAATTCTGTCAAGGGTTCTGTTGATTTGAATGTGAAAGTTATATCCTGCGACTCTTTTGGTTTTAGTGTGGCTGTGAGATTTACTACTGATTTCTTTTTTGGTGTGAGTCCTGAAAAGAATTGTCCAAGAGGAGAATCTGCAGAGTTTTCTCCACTAAATGATGGGAGGTTAATGTCCTGGAATCCAAGGTTTCCTCTAAAACTCAGTATACCGGTAATTAGCGCCGCTATTATGAGCAGACCTATGACTGTGCTGAGAAGCATGACTGTTTTGGAATCTTTTTTGTTAATTTCTTCTTCCATAACTTTTCACCAAATAATGCTTACTTATTGATGATATATTAAACATAATGTGTCTGATATTTAAATAAGCGTTTATAATTCATATAAAGATTTCTCTTGTGTGTTCTGTTATCTTGTTATTTTTTGCAGTCTCTAAGATATATTTAAAAAGATTACGGTATAATTTTGCATATCCTCTTAGGGAATATTTATTGGGAACAGCAATATGTTTGTTTTTTGATGCCATCCTTTTTACATGTTTATAGGTTATTTTCATCTAAAACAGGTATTGAGGTTGGTATATAAATCTATGATACAGATATGGTGAAATTTGATATGGATGTTAAGATGAAAAACATAGTTCGTATAAAGAAAGCAGATATTGATGGTGATAAAAGTCTGGACTATGCGCTTACAGGGATTAAGGGAGTTAGTTATAATCTTTCAAAATCACTGATTCATGTTCTAAAACTTGATGCTTCAATGAAAGTCAAAGAACTTGATGAGAAGACAGTTGAGAAAATTGAGGAAGTAATTGATAATCCTGAGAAATTTGGTGTTCCTGTTTTTAAACTTAACAGGAGAAAAGATTATACTACTGGATGCAATAAGCATCTTAGCGGGTCAGATATTCTTCTTCAGCTTAGGGATGATATAAACAGGCTTAAGAAAATCAGGTCTTATAGAGGGATCAGACATGAGAGTGGTCTTACTTCAAGAGGTCAGAGGACAAAGTCATCATTCAGGCATAGCGGAACATCAATGGGTGTTACGAGGAAGAAAAGTTAAAATTAGGTGATATTTTGTGGGAGATCCAAAAAAATCAAAAAAAATGTATAGCAGACCAAAAGCCAGATGGAGTCTTGAGAGAATCCAGAGTGAGAAGGAGATTGTCAAAACCTATGGGTTAGTGAAAAAGAAGGAACTCTGGAGAATGGAATCTATTGTCAGAGATTTAAAAAGACGAGCAAGAGCTCTACTTGGTGAGAAAAATGAAGTGGATGAAAAAGTCCTTATCAATAAAGTTATTATAATGGGTATTTCTGAACAAAAAGGTAAAGTTACTGTAGATGATCTTTTAGATCTTAAGGTTGAAAGTGTTCTTGATAGAAGGCTACAGACGATTGTGTATAAATCTGGTCTTGCTAATACAATGAAACAGGCAAGGCAGTTTATAGTTCATGGTCATATACTTGTGGATGGTATCAAGTCAAGTTCGCCTGGTAGGTTAATTAAAGTGGAAGATGAGGGTAAAGTTTCATTTGCTGAAAGTTCAAGTCTAAATGCTAGTTTTGTCAAGGCGGAGAAGTCAGATTCTCTAAAAAAGCCTTTAAAAGAAGAGGTTGAGGCTGCATGAGTGAAAAAACTGATGCTAAAGCTTCTGTTAAGGAAGCAAAAGATAATGTTGATAAAGCACCTGTTAAGAAAACAGAGACAACTAAAGCTAAGGTTGAAAAGGTAGCCGATGATAAAGTTGTTGAAAAAACAGTTGAGACTACTGCTGTGAAAGATAAAGTGGATGGTGCAGCTGAGACAAAATCTGTCGATAAAGAAGTTGTGCAATCAAAGCCAGTAAAGAAAATAAGGAAACAAATCTGGGGAGTTGCTCATATATACAGCAGTTTCAATAATACTCTTGTCACTATAACAGATATAACTGGCGCTGAGACTGTTTCAAAGTGCAGCGGAGGAATAATTACAGATCAGGGAAGACAGCAGGGATCTCCTTATCCTGCTATGCAGGCAGCTACAAGGGCTGGTGAAGAAGCAGTTGAAAAAGGAGTTACAGGCGTTCATGTTCTTGTAAGAGCCCCAGGAGGAAATGCTTCCAAAACACCAGGTCAGGGTGCACAGCCTGCAATAAGAGCTCTTATCAGAGCAGGGCTGAAGATTGGAAAAATCCGTGATGTAACACCTATACCTCATGACAAATCACGTCAGAAAGGTGGTAGAAGAGGAAGGAGGGTATAAAGATGAAACTTAAAGTTCTTGAACAGAATAAGGATACTCTTAAGGTTGAATTTGATGGTGTAGATCCAAGTGTTGTTGGTGCAATCAGAAGAACTATAATAAACAGAGTTCCGGTTCTTGCAATTGAAGATATTGATATTCTTGTAAATTCCTCAGCACTATATGATGAGGTTATTGCGCATAGACTTGGTATGGTTCCTTTTGTTTTTGATGTTAAGAAGCTTGTTCAGAAAAATGTCTGTTCATGCAAGGGGGCTGGTTGTGACAAATGTGAAGTTACAATGGTACTCAATAAAGTTGGTCCGTGCAAAGTGTATGCTAAGGATATAAAGATTGCTAACAGTTCTGTGAAGACTGTGGATGGAAATGTTCTTCTGATATCTCTTCTTGATAAGCAAAGGTTGCATTTTGAGATGAGGGCAGAGCTTAATATAGCCAAAGAACATGCAAAGTGGCAGCCTGCCATTGTAGGTTATTCGTATGATGCAGATGCTAAAGGTTCTGGTAAGAATAAGGTTGTGTTTAATCTGAAGTCGATTTCAGGCCTTAATCCAAAGCAGATTATACTTAAGTCTGTTGAAATTATGAAACAGAGATTAGATGTTTTTGAAGAGGCATTAAAAAGTCCAGGAAAGAACATTCCAGAACCAGGAGACGAGACTGTTGAAAAGAAAGTTGTGATAAAGGCTGTCAAAAAGGAAGTCTCTGATACTGAAGAAGTTAAGGAAGAAGTTAAAGAAAAGAAAAAAGTTAGTACTGAGGAGGCAGGGGTTGCCTAGTCTGGTCAATGGCGCTGGACTTAAGATCCAGTTCGTTAGTCGATACGCAAGTTCAAATCTTGCCCTCTGCATAATGATTATTATGTTTCCCTTTGCGAGGGAAAACCGCAAGTAAAGGTGATTAAATTATGAAAAAAAGTGGACCAACAAATCCAGTTACACAGGATTTGATTGATAATATAGAAAAATTATATAAAAAAGATAAAGCTCCTTTTTGGAAGGCTTTGCTTAAACATCTTGGCAGGTCAACCAGAATTAGGGCAGAAGTCAATGTAGGTAAGCTTGCAAAGTATGCAGGCAAGGAAATCTTAGTTGTTCCGGGTAAAGTGCTTGCTATGGGAGAGGTTACAAAACCTTTTAAAGTTGCTGCGCTTGCTTATTCGGATACCGCAAAGGCAAAACTTGATGCTTCAAAGGTTGAGGCTATGTCACTGGATGATTTTATAAGAAAGAGTCCAAAGGCGAGTGGTGTTAAGATAATTGTATAAGGTGATTTGGTCATGCAGATTATTGATGGTAAGGATCTTGTGCTTGGAAGACTGGCAAGTTATGTTGCTAAGAGAGCGCTTTCAGAGGATAAAGAGACATTTAATATAATTAATGCTGAAAATATTGTAATATCAGGAAGCAAGAAAATGGTACTTGACAGGTATAAATTTCTTGTGGAAGTTGGAGATATATATAAGGGGCCTTTTATATCCAGAATGCCAGATAGGCTATTTAGAAGAGCGGTTAAAGGTATGCTTCCTATGAACACGACAAGAGGAAGAGAAGCCTTCAAGAGAATTATGGCTTATATTGGCGAATCTGAACTTAAGGGTACAAAGGTTAGTTCAAAGGATCTTGAGAAATTTCACAAGAAGAACCTGAAGGATCAGAAGTATGTGCTTCTTAAGGATCTATCCGAATTAATAGGTATGAAAATCAAGAACAGGTGATATGTTGTATGAGTGATAAAATTATGATGGCAACCGGTAAGAGAAAAGTTGCAAAAGCAAGAGCAACAATAAGAAAAGGTACTGGGATTGTCAGGATAAATAAATTGTCCCTTGAAAATGTTCAGCCAAAATATTTCCAGATGGCGATATCTACTCCTCTTGTTATTGCTAGTGATGTAGCAAAATCTGTTGATATTGATGTAAATGTAGTCGGCGGTGGAATAACAGGACAGAGTGATGCGATTAAGCAGGCAATTGCAAGAGCTATTGTTAAATGGAACGGTGATAGTGAAGAGCTTAAGAAAAAGTTTATTGCTTATGATAGGAACCTGATTGTGTTTGATTCGAGGAAGAATGAGCCTAGTAAGTTCTCTAGATCTTCAGCAGGTCCAAGAAGAAAAAGACAGTCAAGTAAAAGGTGATGTGATATATGATAATACCAGTCAGATGTTTTTCATGCGGGACGCTTATTGGCGGAAAATGGGAAAAGTTTAAGGAAGAAGTGGAATCCGGTAAAGATCCGAAAAAGGTTCTTGATTCGCTTGGTCTGAAAAACTATTGTTGCAGGACAATGTTTATTACACAGGTTGATCTTTTGGATAAGGTTTCAAGATTTAAGATTCAGTCCGTGGATGAAGCATAATCTTTTTAAAGATATTCTCCTATTTTATGTTTTATATTAGTGCTCCTGTAGTGTAGCCCGGTCAATCATTTCGGACTTTCACTCCGAGGACCCGGGTTCGAATCCCGGCGGGAGTACTTTTTATTATATTTATATGCAGGAGTCGCCTAGTCTGGTCAATGGCGTTGGGCTTAGGACCCAATTCGTTAGTCGATACGCAAGTTCAAATCTTGCCTCCTGCATCTATTTGTTATTCTGGGTATATTTTAGGAAGATGCAGATCTTCGATCCAGCACTTTTGTTGCTATTTGAGTAAAGTGCAGATCTTTTGTATTGTTTGGAAATCGATCCTGCATCTATTTGTTATTCTGGGTATATTTTAGGAAGATGCAGAGAATTGAGGTTTATAGGATTATCTGATCTCAAACACTTCTCTTGCATTCTTTGTGGTCTGCCTGATGACTTCCTCTGTTGTTATATCTTTGATATCTGCAATCTTTTTTGCTGAAAGTTCGGTTTTCCATGGATAGTTGATGTCGTGGTCAGGGTCAAGGTATGGCGCGTCTGTTTCAAGAAGCATCTTTTCTATCGGTGTGTTTTTTGCAATCTTTTTTGTGTTTTTTGACATCAGAATCATTGTTGATATTGATATGTAATATCCAAGATCTAAACATTTTTCGAGTGTTTCTCTCTTTCCGGAGAAACAGTGCATGATTACGCTTGTTTTCGCGTGTTTTTTGAGGATTTCTATAGCATCCGGTTCAGCGTCCCATGAATGGATTACAAGGGGTTTATTCAGCTTATTTGCAAGTTCTATAAACATTATGAATCTTTCTTTTTGGAGCGTTCTCATATCTTCGTCTTTTTCCCAGTGATGGTCGAGACCGACTTCTCCAACTCCAACAATGTTGTCTTTGTTGTCTTCGATGTATTTTAACTCTTTTTTGAATTCATCTGCACTTAATTTTTGCGCGTCTAGTGGATGGAGCCCTATTGTTGCATATAGATTCGAGTGCTTGCTTGCTATTTTTATGGCTTCCCTGTTCCACTCTCTGTTTGCTCCTGAAATTATTGTAAATTCTGTCTTTTTTATTGTGTCCTGGATTACTTGTTCTCTGTTTTTGTATCTTTCGTGTTGGATGTGAGCGTGAGTGTCGACAGGTTTGAGTTTTGCGGTCATATTTCTGGTTTATCTACTAAAGATATATAAATTTGTATGATGAGATTTAGTTTAAGATTTATATTAAGTGATTCTTATGGATATAAAAGATATTGATGCAAATTCAAAAGATGTCGAAGTCGAAGCGAAAGTCGTTGAGGTTGGAGACGTAAGAGAGGTTAATACAAGATTCGGTCAGAAAAAGGTCTGTGCTGCAACAATTGAGGATAGTACTGGTAAGATCAAATTGAGTGTTTGGGAAGATCAGATTAAGCTACTTAAGGAAGGAAAGACTGTTAAGGTTACATCTGCTTATGCAAATGAGTGGCGTGATGAACTTCAGCTGAACCTTTCAAGAAACAGTATATTTGAAGTAGTTGATTGATTTTTCAACTATTTTTTATAATACCATTTCCTATGATTCTTGGCAAGGTCTTATCTGATTTTGCCAGAATTACTCTATTTAGATAATTTAGTTCTGGGCTGTAAGATATTTCCCACTCAGTTTCTATTTTCATTGTATTTTCTGTTATTTCTTTTATTGTGCCGATTGAGACAGTCAGGTCTGAGCATATAAATATCTTTTTACCTAAATCAAGGGTTTCCTTGTTGAATTTGCTTAATTTGTACTCTATATCCAGTGTTTTTGTATTTTTTATCATTCCCGGAGTACAGAGGATCTGTCCTCTTTTCAGTTCTTCTACATCTATGCCTTTTATGTTAAGGCCTACTCTTGTGCGCTCGTCAGCTTCTATTATATCTTTGTCTTTTGATTGTATTGATTTTATGAGTATCTCTTTTCCAAGCGGTTCAAGGGATAGTTTGTCATGTTTTTTTATAGTGCCTTCTTTTACTATGCCGAGAATTATTGTTCCTACACTCTTTACCTGAAAATAGTTGTCGATTGAGACGAAGACCTTGTCTGTCTGTTTTTTTTGAAGGTCTATTGATTCCAGTTCTGTTCTAAGTGTTGTTGAATCTTTTTCAAGGATCTTGAATGATTCCAGTGATGTATCTTTCAGAAGCGGTTCTATCTGTTCTCTTGCGACAGAGTTGTTGAGAAGGATATATCCCTGTTTGAAATTGATTTGATCTATGGCGATGATCAGTTCTCCTGTTTCAGCGTTGATCTCGTTTATGACAAGAACCGGGAGATCTATCATGTTGAGAGTCTGGAGAAGAGGCTGAATCTTGTCTGAGTTTGTTGTTACATAAGTAAACATAGTCTGTGATGATCCGTGGTTGTAGAGTTCTATATCGTTAGATGTACCTTTTTTGCCCATACCTTTTGCAAAGTCATTGTCTCCGAAGATTCCTATTGTCAGATTGTTCATAGCGATGATTTTTCAGATTAGCTTTAAATAATATATACCGGAGTGTGCAACTATTGTGTATGGCTCTCGTTTTTGGGAAAGAACTGCTTGATAAAGCAAATAAGGAAAAATATGCTATTGGTGCTTTTAATTTTACTAATCTTGAGACTCTTCAGGGGATAATCCGAGCTGCTGAGAAAAAAAGGTCTCCTGTTATTGTGCAGACCACCGAGGGTACGATAGAGTATATGGGACTAAAAAATATTGTGGCTCTTGTGCATGTCATGGCTATGGATTCTGATATTCCTATAGTTCTTCATCTTGATCATGGTAGGGATTTTGGTCTTGTGGAAAAGTGTATCAATGGAGGTTATACTTCTGTAATGTATGACGGGTCTTCTTTGTCTTTTGATGATAATATATCGGGCACATCTAAGATTGTTGAGTGTGCTAAACTTATGGATGTTCCCGTTGAAGCGGAACTTGGTCAGATTAGCACAGAAAGTGATATGTTTACAGATCCAGATCAGGCTGCGGATTTTGTCAGCAAAACCGGTGTTGATTTTCTTGCAGTCTCTATCGGTACGCAGCACGGGCCATTTACAGCTCCGCCTAAGCTTGATTTTGATCGTATTTCTGTAATTAAGGAAAAAGTTGGGATTCCATTGGTTATGCATGGTTCTTCCGGGTTATCTTTCGAGGATGTCAAGAGGGCAGTTGAGTGTGGGATAAACAAGATTAATATCAATACTGATATACGGCAGGTATTTAGCGCTGCTGTCCGTGATGTCTTAAAAGATGAGAGCATTTATAAGATACGACCTTATCTCAGTAAGGGTCGTGATGCAGTTCAGAAGAATGTTGAGAAGCATATAGAGAATCTTGGTTCTTGCGGGAAGGTTTGATGATTTTATAGAATCTTTGACATATAACAACCATCTCTGATGTATCCGAGCTTTTTATAGTATTCTCTTGTACCAACAGCAGAAATTACAACCATCTTTGCTTTCTTTTTGTCTTTTGCGATCTGCTCAGCTTCTTTCATAAGCATCTTGCCAATACCTTTGTGCTGGATATTGTCTTCTTCTTTTGCTCCAATAGGTGTAGTAGTACCTACTACCTTTAATTCCCTGATTATTGCTGAGTCCTTAGTGATCTCAGGTCTTTTCGGATCTTTTGGGAAACGCATCCTTACATAACCGTACAATATTTCCTGATTCTTGTCTTCGTAAGATATGAAATATTCAGTTCCGCCGGAAGCAGTATAGTTGGAGAAATGTAATTGGGCACCAGTAGGTATGTCTTTTTTGTCTTTTTTATATATTAGGTGGCCTGCTTCCCTGCATCGTATACAGTTGCATTTCCTATTTGTGTTCGTTAGGCACTTTTCAATCATCTCACGAAGGTTGCTGTAGGTTACACCTTCCTCAATACTCCCTGCTGGAATGTCCCTTTGGAT
>DAOVWP010000123.1 GCA_030636615.1 Candidatus Nanohaloarchaea archaeon | reverse complement strand
TTGTCTTTCAGGATACGTTGGATTCAGAGCAGATAGCTGATCTTCTCTGGTTGCAGGAGATGTACAAGAGAATTAATAATAGTTCTAATTTTTTCCCTCTTTTGCATGCAGATGTCAGTAATATTGATGAACTGTTTGAACTGGTGCCTGAGATATTTGATTCAGATAATTTTGGGAAAGGTTATATGAAGTCTACAACTGATGTGCTGAAAGGGAGCAGGGCAAAAGGTGGGATGAGATATGAGAAAAAAATGATTGATCAGGCAGTCACTATGTTTGTGAGAAATGTGGATGATAAACTGCTGGATGATTATTTCAGAGTATTCCAAATTCTTTTTAATTCATCTTTAAATAAGCCTATTGCATCTTATATTGTTGATCTGGTCTTGGAGAAAAAAGAAAGAAATCAGTCTAATTTATGGGATTCTGATTTTGGCTTTCGTAATTCATGGTATGATATAGGGTCTTTTGCAGGCAGGTTCAAGACATATTTTCATATTGATATGTTTGATAAGATTATGCGTCAAACAGTGGGAAGTCATGCAGCCGACTTTCAGGATAGTATAGAAAAAAGAATATACTCTGAACTTGCCGAGGGCGATTTTGATGGTATAACTTTCCTGAAATATAACATCGGTGACAAGAGCATCAGCAGGTTTAAAGACAGGTTTGTTGAATGTTATAATTCCAAAAATAAAGGGGATATGTCTTCTGAAGATTCTGGTGATGAAAATCTTAGTGCTTTTCTTTTTACGGCGCAGAAATATAAAGAGTTTTTTGATGAATATCCGCCAGAATTTCTTGATAAGTTTCAGGATAAAGTCTCTGTTGAATTTGACAGGATTATAAAGGCAAGCGTAGATAGTGGCGTATCATCTGAGAACAGAGATACATTTGATTTCTTAATTGAAACATTTGGTGATGATATAAGATCTTTGCCTCATTTGGAGAAAAAAGCTAATACTATCAAAAAAGTAATTGAGGAATATATTTGATATGTTTTGAAAGTGATTGTTTATGGGTATGGGAAATACTGGCGGAAGTGAGTGTGAAATATTAGACTCTCTGTTTCGTTCTGAAGGGCACGGTCCTTTGTATAGTGATTTTTTTGTTGAGGCTATGAAGTCATATGTCTTTTTTGATAAGATGCCGGCAGGATTCAAGAAGGATATTGTCTCTCATGTTTATAATATTTTTTCATATGATGCTATGAAGTCAGAAGATGTTGTTGACATGCTTGTTGCAAATGAAGCTTATCGTCTGTTAAGCGGTAAAAATAAAGGTAAAAAGAAAGGATCTAATGATGTTGTCAGCTTTTTGCAAAGTGCGGCGGAGTGCAGGACTTTTGATTCTATTCTGGATTTGGTTAATGAGAATAATGCTGATTTGAATGGCAGTTTTGGTAAACCTATAACTTTTTCGGATGGTACAACTCTTGCAGATAAGATGACTGAACTATTTGCTTCTATGCTTGAAGATTATAATGCTGATTCTGACGGCGTTTTAAATAATTATATGGGTGCATGCGAATCTGTTCTTGGAAAATCTGCAAAATATAAGCTTATGGATGCTTTTGTGGATTCTGTAGGTAAACGATTAGATACTGGAGTTATTGCCACTTCCCGTGCTTTAAGAGATTATCTGGTTGACTGGGATGCTATCAGTACAGCTGTTGATTATATGGAAGAACAGTTTGGTGTCAATCTAACCGAGAATCTGGCTCTGGGCGGGGATAAAAATGAGCATAAGGCTAAGCAACATTTCAGGGATGCGGTTGTTGATCGGATTCTGTCTGAGCTTAAATGGGGTAATTCTGATGGTCTTTCTTTCTGGAATGCTAAGATGAAATGTAATTTACCAAAATCTTTGGTAAATGCTCAGGGTTATTATGGTGTTGCTGTTTCGAAATCATAAAATTGGTGATATTGTGAAATCTGAGAATATTGATTCAATAATTAGGGCTTTTAAAAATACTGTTGATGAACTTTTTCTTGTTTCTGATGGTATGGACAGACCTTATGTTGATATGATTGATGAATCTATTATCT
>DAOVWP010000040.1 GCA_030636615.1 Candidatus Nanohaloarchaea archaeon | reverse complement strand
GGTGCACAGAGCTATTGGAAAAGAAGATTGTGGAGAAGGAGTCGGGGTCGGAGGTATGGAGGGAGGTTGGAGATAGGAACGGATTGTTTGAGAAGTTTGTTGATATTGTAAGAGGATATTTTAGCTTTAAGGGTTAGGGTTTTTGGTCTTGATTTCGATCATATAACATTTGGCTACAAGCCAGCAAAACATAATTTATTTAAGACCAAGATGAATTATTATAATTATGACCTTTTTAGATACACAAAAAATTTCTGAAAAATATAAAAAGCAAGACTGTTTGTGGGGCCTGAAACCAAATAAGTATGTGGCTCAAATCCCTAAAACAATAAAATCAGGAACTGTTTTAGATCTAGGGGTTGGAGAAGGAAGAAATGCTTTATTTCTTGTGAAACAAGGATTTGAAGTCACCGGAATTGATATTTCAAAAGAAGCTGTAAATAAACTTCTAAAATTTGCTAAAAAAGAAAATTTAGATGTGAAAGGCATAGTATTAGATCTTGTTGACTTTGAGTTCAATCACAAATATGATGTAATTCTCTCTGTTGCCACTCTACATCTTGTTTCAAAAGATAAGGTTATAGAGACTATCAGAAAAATAAAAAGTCATACTAAAGATAAGGGGATTAATTTACTCACAGTATTTACTAAAAAAGATATTGGATATAAAGAATATCCAAATCTTTATTTTTTTAATGAGAATGAACTGAAGGAATTGTATAAAGACTGGCAAATTTTAAAATATAAAAATTATATTAAAGAAGAGACTCATGGCGAACCCCACGAACATCATATTTGTGTTTTGATTGCTAAAAACAGAGGCCATTCTTCCAACAATTCTCTATATAACTTAGATTAAGAGGCTTACCGGGTTGCACCAGTTCACTTAAAATCTTGTGTTTTTTAGGGCCTAAAATAAATTATATACAAAAACAGATATAATGTGTAAGAATTATTTCAATGTCAAATATCAATTGTATGAAGATATCTTTCCAGATTCTTTGGCGTTAGATTTGGGTTTTTCAGTTTTATTATCTTCAGGTTTATGTTGTATGGAGTGAAGTCTGCATAACTTTCAAGGATCATCGGATACGCCTCGACAAGACGGCGGATATCTTCTACATGAAGCTTTGATCTTCTGGCGATCTCGCGAAGCCACAGGCCACCTTGGTTCTGGTTTAGGATAGATACTACTTTTGTCAGTCTTTGTATTCTTTTTTTTGTCGGACGGGGCATAGACTCACCAAGTTGGGGAGATTTATCTGTTTTGTGTCACCTGACACATTATATTATTAGATGTGAGGATTTATAAAAACATTAGTAAATACACTACCTGTGTATTGTGAATAATTATATAAAATTAAATTGCGTTAAGTTGTGTTTTTTGTTACTTGTAATTAATGAACATTTATAAAATTAAATAGTTAACATTCTTTAGATGACATCTAAAATATAGATGTTTTACTTAAAAAAAATTATTGATGTGATTTATAATGTATATTCCTGTAATTACCGAAGAATTTGTGAAACCATTTAACAAAAAAATTGTGGAACCAATAAAGAAATGTTTATTTGGATCAAATTATTTGCCGCCAATAGAAGAAGCATTAGGTATATCAAAAGATTATCAATCAGTCGTTGAATATTGTAATAGAAATAAAGTAAATCGTTTTATTAAAAACCCAGATGTTTCTCATGCTACCTTTTTAATATACAATTTGATAAAGAGGACAAAAAGAAACGGTCAAATCAAGATATTTTCTGGTACTCTAGACAAAGCAGTCTATGAATCTCCTTATATAAAACAAGAATTAATAGAAGCAATTAAAAGGAAAGTCACTGTCCAGAGAATCCTGGAAAAAGGTATAGGTGAGTGGGATAAAAATAATAACCCAATCAAAGAGTTATTAAAGCATAAAACAGTTGATTTAAAAAAGCTAAAAATACCAGTTCAATCACCTTCACATTTCTTGATTTCGGATCATAATGCTGCCCGTATTGAACTACCCCATGAAGAAGGTGTCTTTGATTCGGATAATATTCAGGCAAAAGTAAATTTCAATAATAAATGTTTAGTAAATTCTGTTGAGAATAAATTTGATGACTATTTCTTAAATAATTCTGAACCAATAAAACTATAGTTGTTTATTATATATTTAACAGTTGCATCTGTTCGTTGCCATAGCTTAAGAAAAAGAAGAAAGACCTGTCTGCCTGCTCTCTGAGAGGAGAGATTCTTTTGTGATCCCGAAAGGCTCAAGAATACGTAAAACTGCCGGAAGAAGCTGGTTGTTGAGATAGTAAGATGGATCATAGTCTTTTACAAATTCAACCAATTCAGCCCGGTCACTTATAGATTTCCCTTCTTTCGTTATGATATAGCCAACAGTTGTTCCGGGATTAATGTCTATACCTTTTTTTGCAGCTTTTATGGCTGCGATGACATGAGGTCCTTTAAGGATATACTTGTCAAGAGGTTTTGTTATCT
This sequence comes from Candidatus Nanohaloarchaea archaeon, assembly GCA_030636615.1. Taxonomy (GTDB): domain Archaea; phylum EX4484-52; class EX4484-52; order EX4484-52; family GLR71; genus DAOVWP01. Next base: position 3,348 of record DAOVWP010000040.1, on the reverse strand, counting down.
TTGTGTATATTATCAGATCATCCAGAGGTACTTTTCCTGATATGAGTTGCCCTATGACTTTTTTTGTATGATCAACTGCTGTATCTGTCTTCCCGTTAAGGACAAGGTTTATCACATCTATCTGGAGATTTTTTGCAAGAGGTGACCAGTCGCGCCTGACATTCTCAAAACCTTTTATTATCACAGATCCGTCATCTTCAAGAAGCGCATATCTTTTCTTTGCGCCTTCGGTTGATCCTTTCTTGTGGACAAAGATACCTGTCCTGTAAAGACCTTCAAACTCAAGCTCCATCTCAGAAGGAAGGGTCTTGTTGATTATATCAAGAAAGGTGTTGATTGTCTTTTTTGTATCTTTTGTGTCCTGTTCAAACTTAAGGAATATTGAGTCTGTATCACCATAGATCGCTTTGAGATTGTGTTTTTTTGCCATGCTGATTGTACTGTGGATATAGTTGCGGCCAAAGGCTGTCACAGATTCTGCACATTCACGTTTATAGAAACGTGAACCGGGAAATCCGAGATAACCGTAGAACGCGTTGGCAAGAGTCTTAAGTCCGTACTGGAGCGCATAAAGGGTGAGATATTCATCAGATCCTTTCTTTTGTTCAGCAAACTTCTTTTTTACGGATGATCTGGTGTCAAGGACATCTTTGAGTATGATGGGCACAAGGGCTTTCTTTTTTGTGCAGAAATAGTATGGTTTTCCGGGAACAGCTGATTGTTTTTCTTTTTTGCAGCAGTTGCAGTTGAAGGTTGAGGGAGAAATGTTATGCGAGATTATGATTGTAGGGTATAGGGATCTGAAATCAAAGACTGCAATGTTTTTGTGAAGGCCTGGAATCGGCTCTACTACAAAAGCTCCTTTGACTTTTCCCTGCTCTTTTCGCGCAGACATGACTGAGCTGGTCGGTTTGTTTGGAACTACATAATTCAGTTCTGTTGCACGTTTAAGAAGATAACCTTCTACCATACTACCATAACTTGTGCGGCAGATGTCTGCAGGAAGAGCGTTTGTCAGCGCGCAAAAGGCTTTAAGGTTTGGAAGGAAGTATTTAGCAAGCCGCTCTGTCAGTTCGCAGTCTCTCAGGTTATATTGAAACAGTTTTTCCAATTCTTTTTGATCCCCTCTGTTCCAGAAAGATATTATGTCTTTGTATTTCAGTCCGTCTTTCTTCTCTCCAAGGACTTCCTGAGATATGGTATCAAGAGAATATGTGTTGGATTTTAAAGATGTGCGCAAAGCACCCACGACAAACTTGTATATGTCAAGATGAGGTTTCCCCCGGACTATAGCTGCATCAGATGCGCCTGAGCGTCTGAAGGTCAGCTCAGAGCCGCTGAGAGAGATGTTAAGTGATATCTTGTGTTTCTTTGCCTGATTGTTGAGTACTGTGAAATCAAAAAGGTCGCCATTATATGTAGCAATAAAATCATATCTTTCGTCTTTAAGTGTTTCTGCCAGTTTTGAGATAAGATCTTTTTCATCCTTTACGAGAATCTGGTGTTTATATGGAGATTTCTTGTAGGAATAGACTATTCTTTTGCCTGAGGTAGAGTACAGACCGGCCGAGATTATTATCTGCTCACCAGACCTTTGAGGAGATGTCTCGAGGTCAAGGGCAAGTATATCTAATTTTTCAACTGTCCTGTCCTGAGGGGTGATTGTTTCTGCAAGTATAACTGTGTCTGCATTGTAAGTATGATCAGTTACATAACTTCCGCAAACAGTTATATAACTTAAGCCGCTGATACCTTTATCATACATATATCTCTTGTAGAACAGTATGTCGTATTCTCTTACTGCCTGCGTCTGCGGCAAAGTCTTTAATATGTTTTTCAGTTTTGGAACATCTGATGGCAGCATTGCATAGATCTTGAGGATTTTTCTAGTCTCTATATCTATATTTTTTTCTGTGATCTCGATTGAGCGGATCTTTATCTGGTTGTTATTCTCGTCAAGAAGTTTTGATTTGGTGATCTTTTGCGCAAGTTCTTTTGGGTCTGCGTCAATTTTAGGGATAAGATAGAAATACGGCATAAAGGTCTTGTCAAGAACCACATAAGTATTTCCTTTGTCATCGCGTCCGAAGATACGGATAATCGGACCGTCTTCGTCAACAGTGTAGTCTATGTCAAGAATGTATATCTCATGGGTTTTTGGCATAAATGTATTATTGGTCATTCACTTATAAAAATAAAGAGTTTATTATAAAATATGATTATTGTTCTTATGGGTGCTATTGATATTGCTGCCGCAGTTCTGCTTCTTGTATCAGATGTGCCGGTAGTCCCAGAGAATGTTGTTTTTGCTGTTGCAACAGCGCTTGTGTTGAAAGGTGGAATGTCACTTATAGGCGGAGTGTTTAATTAGAAAAGCAGAGATAAAGTGACAAACAATTTGCCAAGAAATAAAAGAATTAGGTAATAAATCTGGTTTGTTACAAGTGTGTGGATTATTATGAGACCTGAAAAGATTGATAATGAAAAACTTCCCAGCGGGTGTGAGAATGTAGATATGCTGCTCGGAGGAGGGTATGAGTCAGGGATAATCACAAATATCTATGGAGCTGCAGGATCAGGTAAAACAATACTGTGCCTGCAGGCAGTGTGTTCATGCATAGATTCGCTTGGTAAAAAAGCAGTGTTTATAGATACAGAGGGAGGGTTTTCAGTAGAAAGGTTCTGCCAGATCAACAGCAAAGATAATCTTGATAAGATCATAATCAAAGATGTCAAGGATTTTGATGAACAGATCAAGGGAATCGAGAAACTTGATGAAGTTGTAGGGAAAAATGATGTGGGGCTTGTTGTTGTGGATTCTATGGTCGCTCTTTACAGGGTTGAGAAGATTGGAGAAAACGGGGTAATACAGAAAGTCAATGTTGAGTTGAGCAACCAGTTCTCGATACTTTCGAAAATTGCAAGAGTGTATAAGATTCCTGTAATTGTCACAAATCAGGTATATACTGACTTCGAGAGCGGTGAGTTGGAGCTGGTCGGAAGAGACATACCTAAATATGCATCAAAGTGTCTTGTTATGGTTGATAAGAAAGGGATTGGAAAGAGAAGGGCTATGCTGATGAAACACCGATCCAAGCCCGAAGGTGAAGAAACCTTTTTTGAGATAAATGATAAAGGTATAAGTGATTGCGACGGGAAGAAGTTTGGGTTGTTCTAAGTTTAATAAAAAATTATGATCTTGTCGTCCAAGAAAGAATAATATAAAGACGACAGATTAATTTTTTGAAGAGATTGGCCTTTTCAGTATTTAAGAAAAGACCTATCTTTTGTTTTGAAAACTGTTGGAGACTTGCTCAAAATTTTCTCTTTGTTTCTCATATATTTCTC
>DAOVWP010000014.1 GCA_030636615.1 Candidatus Nanohaloarchaea archaeon | reverse complement strand
TGACCGATATAGACAAGTTATTAGACGGTTTCGCACTGGTAACATCCAAATTAAAAGAAGAAATTATGATTCCCATAAATGGCATCTATCGATACGGAAGTACGATGCAATATATAGTACCGCTCGAAGTAATATCAGTAACACCAAGAAGACCAACAACACCCCCAGATATCAAAGGATTCACACCTTGTAAAACAGTTGTATAAACCGGAGACCCGGTCATATACTTATAAGAATTCCCATCAACCACAACATAAGCCACTTCATGACATTTACCATCTCCTTCAAACTCTTCGCAATCAGTCACATTACCATTAGTATCATCAACAACAAAACCTTTCCACAAGAGAGTCCCAATCCTTACTGGGCCAACCCTTGCAATCACTTCTGCAGTAATAGGACCAATCGCCTCGACAGAAACACCTCTATCAAGAGCATACTCCATCACATCAAGAGTCTCAGAATCAGAAATAGATGTTGGAGTATTTCCAATCAACACAACACTGGAACTGGCAGACGCAATCCTGTTCCTTATATCTGCAAGAAGCTCATCCTCTGTTTCAAACATAAATGTCTCAACCACATTCTCAACCCACCAGTCATCTCCCTCACCATCAGCAAGAGAGATATATATCGAGAACACAGTATTTTTATCATAAGGCTCCCTTTCACCGATTATATATGTATGAACTCCGCAGGTCTTGGTCACATATTCATAAACATCATCATTACCATTAAGAATACCATCACCATTCTCATCAACAATCAGATAAGTCCCATCTGGATAAGCCGACTTGAAAACAAAACTTTCATTGCTTACAAAATTAAGTATTTCTGAATAATCCATTAACCTGAACAATATTGAAGACAACGGCCCATAAGCAGTAAAATGAACTTCACCACTCATCCCCTTTTCTATCTCATCAAGAAATGACCTGCCACTCTGGTCTTCATAATCAACAAGAATCTCTGGATTATCACCAACCAAAACAACCTTCGCACCGCTTGCAAGACCTGTTATCCTGCTCAAGAACTCAACATCATCCTGCGCATCCTCACACCGTCTTATATCAGAAGCAGATATAACACTCAAATCCTCAAGGACAATATCAATATCCCTGGAAACTCTGGTTTTTTCACTTTCCTGTATATCTTTAACAAAATACATGGTTGAACCTGCCACAGATACCGAAATCATAATAAAAAGTATTGTTGAAACAATAGAAGTAAGACCATTCCTTAACATGACACATAATTATACTTACAAGATATAAATAAATCACTCGGGAAAAATCTACTCAATTTCAATTCCGGGTTTTGACGGTTCCGCCTTAAGCGCTCTCTGTGACTTGATATCCTTATCTACTTTCACGACCTCAACTGCACATCCAAATTCCTTTTCAAGAAATTCCTTGGCATCTATCATTGCTTTGTACTCTGATATAGAAGAAAGCCCAACATTCATCTGCGAAACTTTTTTCGAAAGAGCAATTGCATAATTCAAAGCCTGCTTCCCATTGACAGAAATATCCTTATCAGCCATCAGGATTTTCACAATCTCATGCGAACGGTCTTTATACTTCATAGCTTTTGCAAGAGCTTTATACTTCCACTCAGGAGAAATAAATACACTGATAATCTTTGGTTTGTCAATCCCTACAAGAGACTTGATATTCCTTACATCCTCAACAGACTGCCTGATCAGATCTTCCATAAGATCAATATTCTTATCAATCTTACCGCGACCGGCAGAGGGCCATTTTGCAACTGAAACAAAACCACTCATCCCGAGTTTCTCCCATACTTCTTCAGCAAAATGAGGAACAAACACAGACAGCATCTTAACCTGCACCTCTATAAATCTCGACACAATATCCTTATTAGCAGAATCACCTGATCTGTAAAGATACCACTTGAGATCCTTTGCCATATCAAACATAACAGTCTGTATTGCACTGCCGAAACACGCATCTTCCATCATAGAAGTTGAAAGACGCACCCTCTCATCAATCTTTTGCACAAACCATTTGTCAATTGAGATAATATTATCTCTACCCTTACCATAGAATTTTGGATACACCTCAAGCATATTTTCAAGTTTGTATGGAACAGATCGTACAAGGTCACTGTCAAAATTTGAATCATCAACTCCCTCACCGCCGGCAAGAACTGTCAGACGCGACGCATCAGCTCCCATCTTCTCAACTGCATCAATAAGAGTCACAAAATTACCTTTCGACTTTGACATCTTATCTCCATCCATCTTAACATGACCATTCAACCCAAACCCTGCAGGCCAGTGCTTTTCAGGAAAGATTGCAACATGATTGAAAAGACAGAAAGTCATATGGTTCTGTATAAGATCCTTCCCGGTATTTCTGAAATCAAACGGATACCAGTAATTAAACTCATCCTTCATCTTATCAAGTGTATCCACAGCAATACCGGATTTTTTAGACACAACAGACACATTACCAGTTCCAAGGAAAACATAATCAAATACTGCAGGTATAAGCTGTTCAGAACTGATTTTCCTATCCTTAATTATATGATATATTGTATAGAACGACATATAGATTGTTGAATCAGAAAGTGCTTCAATCATCCACTTCCTATCCCACGGAAGCGGCGTGCCAAGACCAAACTCTCTTGTGCATGCCCAGTCCTTAAGCCAGTCAACAACATAATGGAACTGTTTTCTGGTACTATCAGGATATAACTTTATCTTATCCACAGCTTTGTGAACAACTTTTTTCCATTTAGCATTACCATAATTCAGGAACCACTGGTTTTCAACAATATTTACAACACAATCAGTAAGACACCTGCACACAACTTTATCATTAAGTTCATAAAATACTACCACCCACTTATTCTTGACAAAATCCTTCAACAATATGTCCTTACACTTAGAGACCTTAAGCCCTTTATATTTCCCAGTATTCTCCTTGAGGATACCTTTATGAAACTCTTTGCGATATATCTCATGTGTCGCATTTTCTAATTTTTCCTTATCATGCTGATCTTTTATACCGCTCTTTTCAACAATTTCAACAGCAGGGTTTTCTCCAAAACCTTCAATTGATATAAGTGATATTGGATTAAGAGATTTCAGCATAACACTTGATAGATTATATTTCTGCGGAGTTCTCTTAAGATCCCTCAGCGCGATATAATCATATGGTGCATGAGCAGGAACAGACATAACAACACCTGTACCAAAATTAGATTTGACAAAAGTTCCCGGAAGCACTGGTACCTTTGTACCAGTTACAGGATTCCTGACACTGACAGCAATAAATTTACTCCCTTTTACTACACCCAGTTTCTCAACCTTGAATTTCTGCATCTCAAACTTGGAAACTGCTTCCTCAGATAAGATCCATGTTTCACCATTGACCTTTGCCTCAACATATTCAAGATCAGGATTAATCCACAGGTTTGTCACGCCAAAAGTAGTCTCTGGTCGAAGAGTTGCGCAGGGAAATATCTTGCCATCATCGCTCTTAAAGAGAACGACAGCCATTGGCTCGGGAGTGATACCCTCACCTTCTTTTCTTGCATGATCTCCAGCAGGATTTTTACACTTCGGACACCACACAACAGGATGTGATCCCTTTACGACATAACCTTTTTCCTTTAACTTGAGATACTGCCAATCTATAAGACGGGAATAATGAGGATTAAGATCTGTCGTAATAAAAGACCTTCTCCAGTCCACTGAAAACCCTGCCCGTATCAAATGTTCCTTTGTCTTGACAGGAAAAAATTCAGTCCAATACACAGGATCAGCAAATTTCTTTATCTCTTCATCCGAGATACCAATCTGCTTAAGTATACTTATCTGTGTGGGTTCTCCTTCCTTTACTCTCTGAGCAGCAGCCACAATAGGCGTACCTGTGCAATGGAAAGAAAAGGGAAACAAAACATTATAACCCTGCATCCTTTTATATCTGGCAAACACATCACCCTTAGAATATGTATAAGAATGTCCAAGATGCGGGAATCCGCTTACATATGGATAAGGAAGAGTGACAAAGAACTTTTTCTTGGATTTATCCGGCTCAGCCTCAAACAACTTTGAATCGGCCCATTTTTTCTGCCATTTCAACTCTATTGCCTTAAAATTAACCCTTTCTTCAACAACCATATCGACAACACCTAAAGTAACTAAATGATAATTTATACACTAAACCTTAAAAAAGCTTAATATTCACAAACACAAATTAGATTAGCTTTATATATTTTAAAGCTCAAAAAGAGTAATATATAATGATATATCAACACAACATATATATATCTTAAAATAAATTTCATAATAGGGTTCAATATGACACAGGTAATTGCTGTAACTTCAGGCAAAGGGGGAGTTGGAAAAACAACACTGTCAGCTAATCTTGGAGCTGCTCTCAACGATATGGGCAAAAAAGTTCTTGTAGTAGACACAAACATCACAACACCAAATTTAGGTTTTCATCTTGGTGTACCGCTATATCCAAAAACAATCCACGATGTATTGAAAGGAGAAGCATACCCTGAAGAAGCGACATATATCCACCCGACAGGTCTCAATATCATGCCGGCAGGAATTTCTATAACAGACATGAAAAGCTGTGACGGTACTGGTCTGGACAACATGATTCTTGATCTTGTAGGCGAACATGATGTAATTTTACTGGATGGCGCAGCCGGTCTCGGCAAAGAAGGTCTATCCAGCATAAAAGCAGCAGATGAGATGATAATAGTAACAAACCCCCAACTCGCATCAGTCACTGATGCCCTTAAAGCAGTAAAGATGGGAGAAGAGATGGGCACACATATAATCGGCGTAGTTCTCAACAGAAAAACAGGAAAGCCATCAGATTTAACTATCGAAGAGGTTGAAGCGCTACTAGGTCACCCTGTAATCTCAAATATACATGAAAATGACGAAGTGCAGGACGCTTTGGCATCAAAAACTCCTGTAGTGCACTACGCACCGGACTCAAAAGCATCCCATGAGATCAAAAGACTTGCATCATCTCTTATCGGACAGGAATACAATGTACCGGAAGAAAACAACAAGATCGGCCTATTCTCAAAACTCTTCGGATTCTTCAGAAGATAGACACAATACACAAACAAGTGCCTAAATTGTTTTTAAATATTAAACTAGATTCAAATATGTAACATATATAAAATTTAGCTCAGAATTCTTGAATGCCCAACTATTAATTTTGTGCAGAGATCGCCTAGTCCGGTTTGGCGTACGCCTGCAGAGCGTATTTAACGGGGGTTCAAATCCCTCTCTCTGCTTTTCTTTATTCTCTTTAGTTAAATATCAAACAAATCCAAAAATATATCTAAACAAACAAAGCGATTGACCTCAGCGAAAGCTGAGTGTCAGGTAAAGCGTCAACCGATTTAGCGGTTGTTCTAGGATCCCTCTCTCTGCTTTTCTTTTTATTTTATCTTACGGTTGTGTCTGAGCGAAGCGAAGACGCACTAGCGTCAACCTATAATGAGGTTGGTAATGAACCGATTTAGCAGTTGTTGTTCTTGGATTCCTCCTCTATCTCATCAAGAACCCTCTTCCATACATCTCCTCAAACACCTTTCAGGTTCTTGACGATTTAGGATATTATGGCGAACTAAAAATAATCAAAGACGAAGATAAAAATAGTCTAAAATTTATAAAAAAAGGCGCACATACCCATGCATTTGATCTGAAATATGATGGAATAATGATCCACAGTGAAGAAGGATTAAATATTCTTAGCGCCCTGCTTGGAAATGATTAATTCAAAATACAAAGTAAAAAATCAGATTTAACTACAAATTACAACTTAAAAGTAGTATATATAAAGTTTCAACCAACACCAGATTAAAGGTAATCCAAATGGTTGATGGTTATAAAGATGTTTTAAGGGAAAATAAACCAACCCTAGATAAATTTGAAAAACGTTCAAAAGAACTAAATATAAAAAAAGCAATTCTAAAAACAGAATATAAAAAACAAATTACAAGCATGGATACTTTTTTAAGAGAACTTGTATCTGATAAAAAATTAATAGATACAATAAATAACTTCTCTATTTATAGACTAAATATTAATAATACAACAAATTATAATAGATTTCTTCTTCATCTAACAGAAGATGGAACAATTGAATGCCAGGATACATGTAATACAGAATATCCTTCAGAAGAATATACTTTAAAAAAAGTACCTTATTATTTAATTTTAAAAGAAAAAATAGCTAATAATTTAATTAGCGAATGTTTCAAAGATGGTAAAGCTTTCGTTATAAAAAAACCTAAGAAAGATAGAAGTAAATATTTAGCAAACAACTATGATTCCATTTATAATATAATACCAATCTTAACAATAGATGATTTCAAAAGAAAATTTAAGAATAATCTTAAACGAGCAATCGAAAACGAATTAGAAAAAACGAATTAACTCAAACTTTCTTGAAAAAATGCCCTTTTGTCTTTTTCTCAGTTTTCCCAAACAACCTTTTATCAGAGAATACTGCAGCAACACCTACTTTCTGAAACCGCGGAATCATATCAATCAAATCAAGCCGATCAGCATTCCGCACAATATTGACACAATCTTTTTTCTCAATTAAAAATACCTTCCCAATCCGATCAACAAGCTCCACATCCCTACAATCCTTACATCCGGAAACATCCTTTGATACACAGTGCTCCATATACATAAGTGGAGTATTCTCTTCAACAATCACACCGGCATTACTATATCTTGACTTCCTGATAATATCTCTGATCTGATATAGAGTAAGCTCTCTTGAAAGAATCACAAAATCAGGAGAGAACATATCATTCAGCAGATCAAATGCAACAGAATTAAACACATTGATATGCGGACCAATCACTTTGACACCTTCTCTCAAACACCCAAGATTATTGACAACAGATCCATTCTCACCAATACATCTCCCCCTGACTATAACATCACCTTCAACATAATCCATCCTTTTGATCTTTCCACAACCACCCTTATCCCTTTCAACCAGATTATCTCCAATCCATCCTGAGACATCAACACTATCTTTCCTATTCCCGACCATAATACGATGCAGAAGTTCCCTCCTTGCTTTTTTAACCTCTGAAAGCGACACATTAAGTCCTTTAGAAACAACAATCTTCATATCCCCTGCAACAAAATTATCATCTCCAAACGAAGTGATAGCATTGCTTATTGCAGACTCGGTTGTCTCAGTTTTCAGCGCTTCAACCACATGACTTATCTCAACCCGTTCAACAAGACCTTTTCTGGAAAACTCAATAAACGACCCACCAATCCTAAATTCAGCGCAGATATTAACCTTAACCTTCTTTGAGTCCCGAAGTAATCCATTACAAAAATCCTCAACACTTGAACTGACAGTCCTGTAAACTTCCTTTCCGACAATAGCATCCTGATATCCCTTACTTACATTCAATTTGACACCAATAACCTCTCCAACCTTACAATTTCTACGATACCTGAATCCAAACTCTCCATCACCAACCTTTACAACAAATCCATCTCCGACAAATACAGATCTCTTAAGCTTAATTCTGGCAACCCCTTTCTCCAATGAGATGATTTTTCCGACAAGAGCCCCTTTATGCTTTGGTGATTCATACGCAATCAGACCATCTCTCTTCCTCGAATCAAGATAACCTTCCACAAATCCTCTATTGAACACATCCTCAAGCCGTAACCGGTCAACTTCACCCAGCCCCTGATCAATTGCTTTGCGATATGAACTAACAACAACAGCTACATATTGCGGTGACTTCATCCTCCCCTCAATCTTAAAACTTTTCGCACCAGAGCTAATCAGCTCAGGAATTCTGTTTATCTGATTATTATCCTTAGGATTCAGAGAATAACTTTCCCTTCCATCAACAGAATATATCTGCCTGCACATCTGGGCGCATTTCCCCTTATTAGCGCTTCTGTTCTGGGTAAAACTGGAGAAAAGACACTGCCCTGAATAACATACACACAAAGCTCCATGCACAAACACCTCAATCTCAATATTCCTAGCCCTAACACCAATTTCCTTAATCTCTTTAAGTGTCAACTCTCTCGAAAGAATAACCCTACTGACTCCAAGTTTCTCAAGAAACAGGACTGCATCAACATTATGCGCGCCCATCTGCGTACTGGCATGCACAGGAAGATCAGCAAAGTTATCTCTTACAGCTTTTATAAGTCCAAGATCCTGCACGATCACTGCATCCACACCATAAGAATATAGCTTAGATATATGACCAAGCGCTTCAGCAAGTTCCTTATTATCCAGCAGAGTATTTACAGCGCAGAATGCCTTAACACTATGAAGATGACAAAAATCAATCAATGTTTCAGCTTCACCATCTATATCAAAGTTACCTGCAGACATCCTAGCACTGAACTGTTTGAGCCCGAAATATATAGCATCAGCGCCTGCATAAACTGCAGCTTTAGCGCAATCCATATCCCTCGCAGGTGCAAGCAGCTCAACCATAAATAAAACCTAATATCTCAATAGACCGTAACACGCGCCCTCTTAACAGCATCATCGACAAGCGCATCAATATCTTCAAACCTTGACTCAATCCCATCAAGCTGTTTCGGATAAGACTTAAGTCTCGGATGCTTCGGAAGAAAATAACTGCAGCAATCTCCATATGGCAATTTCGATATATCATAAGTCCCAATATCTCTTGAAATATCTATAATCTCTGTCTTGTTCATCCCGATAAGAGGTGAAAACACAGGCATTTCACAGTTCTGGTAAGTAGTATAAAGATTATCAAATGTCTGGGATGCCACCTGCGACAGACTATCCCCGACAACAAGGAATTTTGCCTGATTATCCCTTGCAATCCTTAACGAAATCTTAAGCATAAACCTCCGGTAAACAAGCATTCTTATATCAGCCTGGGCATACATGATTATCCTTTTCTGCAACTCTTCAAATGGCACAATATAAAGCTTTGTGACTACCTGAAATTTTGAAAGTTGTTTTGCAATACGAACAATCTTATCCTCAACTGAACATGCCATCTGATTCTCATTCTGAAAATGCACAAGTATTACCTCACACCCCCTCTTCATCATCATATATGATGCCACCGGACTGTCAAACCCACCAGAAAGAAGCGAGACAACTTTCTGCTTCGAATTAGTCGGAAGCCCCCCAACAGAGCGGATATTCTCCGAAGAGATATAAACAGACCTTGAAGATACTTCCACCTTAACAATCATATCTGCGCCGACCATCTTGGCTTTCTTATGATAAACCTCAACTACATCAGCACCAAGCTTCTTATTGATCTCTAAAGAATTCATAGGAAAATCCTTATCATGCCGTCTCGCATAAATCCTGAAAGTTTCAAATTCCTTCGACGCAAGATAATCAATCACGCATTTTGATACACAATCCATATCCCTTGAGGATCTTATTGCAAAAGAGAAATATGCAATACCAGGAACCTTTGAAAGTGCCTCAGCAATATCCTGCCGTCCGGAAGCTTTTGAGGGATACACAACAATCAATCCATGCTCTTTCCGGAAAGAAGTCGCAAGACTGCCAAGTTTCTTTTTCATATTCGTCACAAGAAGATCCTCAAACATCTTCCTATTGTTTCCTTTAAGACCGATCTCATCATAATGGACTACTACGCAATCAAACAGATTTTTATCTTCAGACATAATCATAACACCCTATAAAACAGATATACTCTTCCCATATATAACAATACAACTCTAATATAAAAGATTAATTTTATTAATCTTCAAACAAAACAATAGAATATATGTATTATCACCCAACAGTCAATAACATTCTAACCACACAACCTGCAGAAGTAGATCTGCACATTCACTCAACTTTCTCAGATGGTTCATGGTCTCCTCAAAGGATAGGTGATTATGCGCAACGAAATAGGATAAAAGCAATTTCTATAACAGACCACAACACAATTGAAGGAAATGAAGAACTAAAAAGATATTTTGAAAAAACAAAACGACGCAAATCACCTGAAATAATAAACGGCGTAGAGATCACAACCAAACTGAAGGACAATAAATTTCATCTTCTTGCATATATGTATAATGATACAGCAGAATCAAAAAACATTCTCGAAAAACAGTTCACTAAAATAAGGGAAACAGCTACAAAAAGAAAAGATAAAATAATAAAAAATCTGCAAGACCTCGGCTTCAGGATTGATGTAAATAAATTAAACACAGACGCATATGATGATTATCTAATCGGATCAATCATAGTCCAAAATAACATGAACATCAAACAACTTGAAAATTATGGTATCAGGACAAAAAAAGAATTCCTAAAAGAGATAGATCTAAAAATCAAGACATACTTAAAACATAGATACAATATCAAAGACCTCGATCAATACTTCAAAAAACTGAAACATATAGATAAAAAAGACAGGATAGATGAACCATGTGAACAGTTTTTCAAAAAATTCCTGAAGAAAGGATGTGAATACTACATACCAAAAGACAGGA
>DAOVWP010000082.1 GCA_030636615.1 Candidatus Nanohaloarchaea archaeon | reverse complement strand
TTTTCAATCGTATCTTTTGGTCTGATCTCGAAGCGGCATACTTTGTCGCCTTTTGATGTGCATTTTGTCTCTATACATTCTATGCTGTCATCTTTCAGAGCTATACCTGCGCTTCCTGCAAAGAGCCCTCTTGTTATATGGCATACTGGTTCTTTTGATTTTCCATATATCTTTGGGAATGATGAGTTGCTTATGGTAAATATAAACTCTTTTGCTTTCCAGTCATCTTTTGTGACATCTATCAGACCCCAACCGCCGACCGGCACAAATTTCTGGAGAAAACTGAGCAGAAATTTTTCATTTTTCGCAATATGAATTCCTTCTTTGCTGAGCGCTTTTCCGCCTTCTTTGCTGAATTCATAGATGTTGTATATCCCTTCCTGACCGAGTTCTTCTATGAAATCTTTCTGTATTCTTGTCAGCATCTTTGTGGGGTAGACTACTATCGGCATACCTAAAGCAATGAATCTGCCTTTGCTGAATACTGCCTGGTTTGCCATGAAAAGTTTCTTGAAGTAGTCCATCATAGTTGTTCAACCTTTTGGAATGAATTTGAACACACACATGTTGTTTCCCTGCGCTCTGCATTTAGTTTCGTATCCTTCATAGTTTTTCCCTGCAAGGTATGTGTAGACTCCTGCCATAAGACCTCTCATCATGGTGCATACGGGAAGTTTTGATTTGCCATATCTTTCAGGGAATGGCGCGTTTTTATTGATAAGCATGATTCCTTCATGACTTTTTTTAATCTCTTCGAATTCTCCCCAACCAGATAACATGAGAAATTTTATTATGAAATCTTCCAGCTCGTTTTTTGATTTTATCTTTTTGTTGAATTCGCGTGTAAATTCTATACCTTCTTCTTTGCATGAATTGTATAGGATGTCAGTTCCTTTATCGCCAAGTTTTTCTATTATATTTTTTTGCATACTTATTGTTGTATCAGCTAATGTGACCAGGCAGGACTGGTCAAGTATCTTAAATTCTCCATTTTCGAAGTTTAGTTTGTTTGCATATAGCAAACCTTTTGCAAATTCAAACATCTTTATAGTCACTCCTTTTCTTTTTCGTGATCTTTTATTGATTTTTGCGTAAATTCATGATGCCTGAATGCTTCACTCAGGCTTCTGTAGCTTAAATAATGCGGGTTTTCATTGTAATCAAGGATGATTTTTTTTAGTTTGTGATCCGGTTTTTTTAATTTTTCTGCGTTGAGTTTTTCTATCAGGTATCCTTCTTCATGTAGCAGACTGTTTATGTCCGGTCCTGTTATGAACGCGCCACCTGGAATTTTTGGTAGGTCTTCGGGTATCAATGTGGAGCATCCGAAGTACAGGTATTTTCTCAGGTGCTGTGCTCTCTGTTGAGAGTAATGCAGGGCTGACGAATATATTGGAAATATTGTTGGAGATAGTACTAGTTGTACTTTTTTGTTGATTCCGTTCTCAAGTTCTCCTTCAAATGGATCCCAGCAGATCATGATTGCTGTCTTGAACCCTTTTATACTGATTGTGTTAAGCCTGTCATATTGGTCAACTATATGATGTTCGTAATCATAAGGATGCATCTTTCCCTGTTTGATTATTATATCTCCCTGATCGTCTATTATAAATCCTGTGTTGTAGATGTTTTTGTGTTCTTTGAGCGGTAAGCTTCCAGCAATATATTTTCCTGAATATGACTGGGCTTTTTCCCTGAGCGGTTTCAGATATTCTTTAAGATCTTTTGCGATATAATTTTTTGAGATTGCGATTCTTCGGGTTATATTTTTTATGAATGGATAGTATGATCTTGAGTATGATTTGTTTAGTATCCATGTTGATATTTCAAGTGATCTGTTGTGTTCTCTCGCTTTCAGGCCAATGTTAAAATATTCTGGAAGTAAGACTATATCTGCATCATCTTCAAAGGCATTTGATGCAACTCTCGCGGCATTTTCCATGTTGTGTTTTATGTCCAGCTCTTTCTGTTTGAGGATTGTTATTGCAAGTTTCATGCGGTCACCGATAAATATTGTAATTCTTTTTTTGTTAGTTTTGTATTATTTTATTGTTGTTTCTCATGATCCATTATAGTCTTGTAGGTGAGGGTCCTGTTGATATATGCTTCGTTTATAGAGGCATAGTTTTCAAAGTGAGGGTTATTTGTATAATCTAATATGATTTTTTTAATTTTGTGATCTGGTTTTGTCAGTTTGTTTATATCCAGTTTTTTTATCATAAAGCCTTCTGTGTGTTTCGTGCTGTTTATGTCCGGTCCGGTTATGAATGCGCCGCCGCTTATTTTGTTGTTGTTTCCCTGAGGTATTATTGTGGAACATGCGAAGTATATGTGGTTTTTGAGTTCCTGCGCTCTGTGATGGGAATATTTGAGCGTTGCGGCGAATGTTGTGAAAAGCGTTGGAGATAATATGAGTTGCGCTCCTTTGTTTATTGCGTTTTCCATTTCTCCTTCAAGTGAATCCCAGCAGATAGTGATTGCTGTATTGAATCCTTTCATCTTTATTGTGTCCAGTTTGTTGTATCCATCGATAAGATGGTGCTCATAGTCATAAGGATGCAGTTTTCTTTGTTTAAATAGTATATCTCCTTTGCTGTCTATTATGAATCCTGTGTTGTATATTGATTTACCTTCTTTTAGAGGAATGCTTCCGATAATATATTTCTTGTTGTATGACTGGATGTTCTCTGTTATCTCGTTCAAGTAGCTTTTTATGTCTGTGGCAATGTAGTTTTTGTGAATTAAATATCTTCTTAACATATATCTCATGAGGGGATAGTAAAATTTGTTATATGATCTGTTCATAAGCTGTGTTGATTTTTGGATTAATTGGTTATTGTTTGTACTGCTTAGACCAAGGTTAAAGAATTCCGGGAGGAGAACTGTGTCTGCGCCATTTTCAAGCGCGTCTTTACATGTGTTTGCAGCGTTGCAAAGATTGTATCTTATGTTGTATTCTTTTTGCTTGAGAAGAGTTATTGCAATATTCATTTTTTTCAGTCCTCTCTA
>DAOVWP010000046.1 GCA_030636615.1 Candidatus Nanohaloarchaea archaeon | reverse complement strand
ATACTATGGATGGCAAGATAGAGAGTATAGCAGGCCCTAAGAAAAGCAGGAATGGTAAGGATTATTTTGTCCTGACTATCGGAGGAGAGACCTTAAGTGGCTGGGAACCGTCGCTTGTTGAAGGTATCTGTGAAGTCGATGATGTCTGCTATGAGTTTTCTGTGTCCGGCAGCTTTAAGAATATCACATCTATTGAGAAGAAAGAGGCTGAGATCAAATGCGATTATCCTGCTGAGTTTACGAAAGGCTCTGAGGTGGATACTTCAAGCAGGGTTGATGAGAGGCTCTGTGAGATAAGCAACAAGCTTTCTGTTATTATTGAGATTCTGTCTGATAAAGGGTCTGATAAGAAGTGAGTTTTTAATTGTAATAGATTTAAATTTTATTGTTTAAGTGCTAGAAAGGATATGAAAAGGATGATGTTCCTGGTTGGGCATTAACCGCCGCATTTAAGTCTCGAGCAAATACTTCTACATCTAAGTCACAGCCATATTCTTCATGAAGTTCAGAAAGCTGATTTGCTGCAGGAAATTCATTAGATAATGTTATTGGTGGTTGTCCTGCTACTAAAGCAGAAACTCTAAGGTAATAACCATCATTAACTCCAGGAGTTCTATCAAGAACTGTATATTTGTCAAGGAATTTATCCAAGCCACGAGTTTTAGCGCTAATTATTTTCACCTGCTGTTATTATGATAGATATTGTTATTAAATATGTTTTGTTTTTAAATACTTTTGGGTAGTTAATAGAGTTTTATATTTTTATTAAAAAGTATTTTTGTTTTTAATAAGTTCAGTTTTTGCTGGGATGTATATTAAGATGTGATTTTTCATCACAGTATAGGGTAAACTATATATGGGATTCTTTCTAAGTTATTGTCTATATGGGTGAAAAACCAATATTTTGGCGTCTGTTACAGAGATTCGGAAAAAATGGGGTTCAATCTGCAATTGATGCGAATGAAGATGGTGAGTCTGTAACTGGTGTTGATTCTGAAGAAAGAGCAAGTATAGCAGATATTGCTGAAAAGCTAAGGCCACAAATCGAGGCTGAGAACAGGGAAAGGATTAAAGAATACTGGGATTTTTGGGAAAACAGTATGTTTAATATGCAGAAAGCAAATGCAAACCTTCTGAATGCCGGACTGTTACATGATGACTTTTTTGTTGACTTGTGTTTGAGGGATATCATGCCTCATAATGTAGGGATGGAAAACATTGGCGTATTTGATGTTGACAATACACTTTTTTATGACGGTAACCTTACATGTAATCCTTATGGTACTGGTAAGCTTGGGCTTATGGATGTAGGGGTAAAAATTGGCGCTTTCAATTCACCTTATGAGCTTCTTGTAGACTATAAGGATATATCTGATCTCTCAGCGAATGGTGAAAAAATACTTAGTATGGACGGTTATGATAAGGATCGGCTTGCGAAGATGGATATGCATCTGCGCCACGGTTTTGCAAAGATTTATAATCTTCATAAGGATGGAGGGGTGGAGGGATTTGTTGAGACAAAGCTTCATTTCCTTAAAGATATCTGCGAACATCCTGAAAAGACATGTATCCCTTATACATATTTTCATGATCTTATGCTTCTTAGCAGTTTCTATGATAAGCTTGTTTTTATAACACTTTCTGATAATGATATTGCAAATACTTTGTTTGGTATTGCTGAGATGATAATGCCTGAGGAATATCACGGGAAAATAACAACATTTGGTAGCAGTTTTTCTGTGAAGCGCAAGAAGATAGATATTGATGATAAAAATATTTTGAATGATTCTGTACGCCTTCCTTTTGGACCGAAGAAAATAGGAATGCTTAAGAGTTGTTTAATGTGCAGTGAAGTGAGCGATAGAATGAGGGTAATCAACGGTATATCCAATGCTTTTGAATCTGACCCTACAATTGTTGATGATATGGTTCGGTTTGAGGATGTCTGCGGGCTTGATTATCCTATCGCTGCTATCTTGTATGGGGAGAAGGATACAAAAAATGATATTTGTCTTACATTCACAAGCGATAATATTGAAGATTTCTCAGGTCTAACGTCAGGTGCAAAAAATAAAACCAAAAGGACAATATGTAATTTTGTTGAGAATGAGGCAAACCAAGGCTGGTGCGAAACAATAAGGACTTATGCTAATGATAATGGGTTTTCATTCAACAAGATAACCAAGGCGACAGATGTTCTGGTCTTTAAGCTTTTTGGACAGTCTATAGAAACTATGTTTTTTAATTATGGTTTTGAAGGGATAGAATATATATGTTCCGGGCTTGACAAGATCAGGCCAAAGGTTTATGGATATCGGGATGCTTTGGAAGATAAAGATGATTCGGGAGATGCTCTTGGAGATATAAAAGATTCAATGGAATCCTTGCGCGACAATATAATAGATAAATATCATGATGGGCAGTATGATGAGATGTCTGGTAGGAATGCTACACTTTTCCTTCATCTTCTTGATCTTGAGATAAAAGATATTGAGAATATTTACAGCAAGAGATTACCCGGTTCAAGACTTTTTGCCAGTGGATTGTGGAATGTTGATATGAAACTTATTGAGAAGATTAAAAACGATGCTGCTGTTGCAGATGACATATATTTAAAGCCGTTATCGGAGGTTTCAGGCAGGTCTGAATCCGGTCCGCAGGTAGTGTCAGTTCCGGAAAGCCTTAAGTGTGCTTATAGTAAAAATAATAATGATATTTTCAACAGAACCTTGCTTATGCTTGTTAATCCTCAGGAGTCATATGATTTTTTTGCCAGATATTATTCGGGCAGTGAAGGTACTCTTTTAGCTATAGAGTCGGCTACACTCAAAAATGAGATGTTTATGCAGCTTATGAACTGATATTATGGTGATGTATAATGTATCAAAGTATAAGAAAGCAGATAGCTGACCTGGATTCTAATTGCGGTAAATTTTGTTTGTATACATCTGATATATTAGATAAAATTAAAGATGGCGGATACATATTTGATCTTAGTGAACTTCATCTTCTTGACGTTGATTATATCGGGTCTCTTCAAAACCTTAAAGGGCATCTGTGCAGTGATTCTGAGATAGGGGGTATTTCATTATTGCAGAGCTTTAAAAAGTCTCTTGTGTCTTTAGAAGCTTTAGAAGGCGGTGCAGGTATTCAGACAGCTTATGGGATTAAGCCTGAGTCGAAGGAGAAGATAAACAGTGAAAAAATCAAGAAGTTAACAGGAATGTTTAATGTTTTAAAGAATACGAGGCCTGATTTTTTCAGCCAGATATCAAGAGCGATTATATATAAAACTGCACTTGAAAATCATCTGGATAATTTTGATGAAGATCTCTATGGTGAAGATAACAAGAAACAGTTTGAGAGGGAACTTGAGAAGACAGGGTTTCTTATCCATTCTGCATCACTTCTTTATATTGGCAGTTCTGATTTTATTGAAAATCTTTTGAGGATAAATATTGAATTATCCGGTCTTGGATTATGGGTTGCAGGTTCAGATTTTATAGAAGATATTGATATATCCTTTGCATGTGTTGATAATCTTGTCTTTGGAAATGATTTCCTTAAAAATGAGTTTCTATTCAGGTCTTATCTTAAGGAGTCTTCAGAGGATGCAGCTATGCAGTATATTGAAGATGGTGATATTACTGTCATTGATGATGTTTCTGTTGAAGAGATGATTTTGGTGCTTGACAGATTATATAAGAGATATTCATTTGATTAAAATGTTTGATGTTTTTTAGGTTATGATGGCAGGTTTTGTGTCTTGAAAACTAAAAATAATCAGAACTAATACTTTTAACTTTTCCCTGTCCAGTTTTAATATGCATGACATCACATCTGAAATAGAGTCAATAGCTTCAGAGCTTGTTGAATGGGAAAAGAAAATATCATTTGCGGCAAAGGTATTGAAAGAGAAGAACAAAGCTTTTGGGAAGATGTTTCTTGAAGAAAATCTTTTTATCAAGGTAGATTCTTTTGATGGAGGCAATATTACTGTCGGAGGCATTGACGGCGGTCTCCTGAAAAAAGAGTATCATGGTGTAAATATCATACTTACGCGGGCTGTCTGTGCACGTTTCTCTTATAAAGATATGAAGCTTTCAGATTCTAAATATTATCCGTCGTCATTTCCATCTCCTAAGTTCAAGATGCTTAACTCATCTTTCAATGATTCTGATTTCATGGCTGCTGCTTCAATTGAGAGGCTTAAGAGCGAACTTGGCCTTGCATGCGACATGCTTGGTGAAGATATGGACCTGCTACTGCTTGATGGATCTGTTGTTCTTCATCCTTCTGTCAAGGCAGATAAAGGAAGCAGATTGAGACAGGATTATGACAGTCTCTTAAAGACTGTGCAGAAGATGTATTCTGAATCAATTGGTTGCGGTGTACCTGTTGCAGGCATTGTTGAAGACTCAAGGAGCCAGACATTTGTGAAGGGCTGTGAGGGTATTGTTGATGCTTTGATTATGAAGGACCTTGAGAATGTCAGAGATACGCATTTTTTGACACACTGCCTGTCAGTCGGTGAAAGGACATCTATTTTCAGGACTGTTGATGCCGGCGACAAGGTGCCTGCTGAACTCAAGGGCTTTGAAAACAATCTTTTTTCGTTTTATATCAGATCTTCTGAATTTGACAGGGCGTTGAGGGTTGATTTCGTCGCCGGCGATGATCCTGTCGCTCTCGGCTCGTGGATTGCTTCTGCTGTGTTCTCTATGTCAAGGCACAATAGCGTATATGGGATACCACCCGTGATAATAGATGCTGACCAGAGAGCAAAGCTGTCGGGTGATGAGCTTCTGTTTGTTGAGAAGGAGATTAAAAAAAGGACAGGCAACCTTTCTTCATTCTCTGAGCTGAGAAGGAATTCCAGGCCTATCTAGTTCTGATTTTAGGGCAAGACTTATAATTCTATTTTCAAAAAGATTTATTAAAAGCATCTGGTTGATTCTATGGGTTCCATTCAGTTTCATCGTAAGGATATAGATACTTATCGTTTAAAAGGAATATTACGTACAATTTTTTTTGATTCGAATTCTTCAGATGGCTCTGATATTGGCGATGTTCAGTATTCATATGCTGATGAAACCTATATCGATTTTAAAGAGCCTTTGAATTGGAGTGCTGTTCTTGGCGAACAAAAATATAATCCTGATGGGGGCTCTGATGCACTGGATTGTCTGTTTTATCACTTGAAAAATATAAAGGCCTCTGATAAACATGTTTTTTCACGAGGATTTTTGAGAGATAGATATTCATGTGATGAGACAGTAAGCAATAAACTGGAAACTCTTAGCGAAATAATTGATATACTTAACAGTTCTTCTTCAGGAGATGAGCATTATTCTGATATAATAGAATTCCTCTATAAGCCACT
>DAOVWP010000106.1 GCA_030636615.1 Candidatus Nanohaloarchaea archaeon | reverse complement strand
CCGCTGCTATAACTACGATAAATATCTGTGACTGGGCTTTTCTTAATGTCATATCCCTGATTTAGATGTTTATTTATAAATGCTTTCGGTTTTGTTCGGGTGTTTTCCCGAAGGTTTTTTGGGTGTTTTTGTCTATCTTTAGAATTCAATATCAATACCAATAGGGCAGTGATCTGAGCCTTTTACTTCTTTGAGTATGAAGGCATTCTTGACATTACTTTTGAGATTATCTGATACAAAGATATAATCTATTCGCCAGCCTATGTTTCTTTCTCTTAAGCTTTTCATGTAAGGCCACCAGGTGTAATTTTTACCTTCTTTGCTGAAGAGCCTGAAGGTGTCTGTGAAGCTTTCTTTTATTATGCTGTCAATGCATTTTCTTTCTTCAGGAGTGAACATGGTGTTGTTCATGTTGTCTTTTGGCCTTTCAAGGTCTATCTCTTTATGTGCCACGTTGAAGTCGCCGCAGAGTATTATCGGCTTTTCTTTGATGTTCTTTATTTTTTTAAGTAAATGTGTGTATGCATCGAGCTTGTAGGGGATGTTTTCCTTTTCTCTTCCGCCGTGTGGCAGGTAGAGATTGAAGAGGATGAAGTTTTGATATTCTACCATTATAGATCTTCCTTCCTTGTCGAAGCGTTCCATGCCTAGATTGTATTCGACTTTAATCGGCTTCTCTTTCGTGAAGATTGCTGTTCCGCTGTATCCTTTCTTTTCGGCAGGGTTCCAGTATGTCTTATAGGTGAAAGAGCTTGTGAGTTCCGGCGGTATATCCTTTTTGTCGGATTTTATTTCCTGGATGCAGAGGATGTCAGGGGAGTGTTCTTTCAGAAATTTGATGAAGCCGTTCCTGTTTACTGAGCGTATGCCGTTGACGTTCCAGGAGAGAATGCTTAATGTTTTTGGCATAAGGATATTTTGGATGTTTTTGTTTATATGTTGTGTTTTTTTGTTTTGTTATCTTTAGATTATAAAAATATAAAGTTATGAAATGTCTATTTTTATAATTAAAAAGTGGGTTAAGATGGAAGAATATCTTGAAATGAGAGATAAGATTGAGGAAGAAATAATCGATAGATTAGAAGATTTAGTCAATCCCGGAAATGTTGTAAGCTCTTTGTCTAATAAAGTTGATGGGATCTATGGTTTTGATGATTGGAATAGATATACAGGCAGCAAGATTGCTGCGATATCTGTTGCGACTATGATTTCTACTGATAGTGAGCAGATTGGAAGTGGTGTATATAACTATGTTTTATGTTCTCTAAAACTGAAACTTCCTACTTTGACTGAAGAAGATTTAAATGAAGTAGATAAAACTGTAAGTAGTGTATCTTTATGTTCTTCAGGTGTTACGGCTCGTGGCAAGATATATGAGATATTGAAAAGAAAGGGATTTTTTGAGGATTTAGATTCAGTTTATGCAACTCTGGAGATATTCACGTCTATGTTTATCTCTGATGATCCTTTGTTGCCTTTAGATTCTGTTGATTCATTGAAAGAGTATTATAAGGAAAAATTTGATAAAATTGATGAAAAAATAAGGAATAACCCCCCTAAGCTAATTTCGCCTTTACGCAGGAAAGAACGCCAGCGCAATAAGTACAGGGCGTTGTATGAGAATGCAGATGCCGGATATCAGCAAGCATTACAATTAAGTGAAGGGCTGGATATTGAGAAGATAAAACAGGTAATAGTTGATAATGAAATTGGATATATAAGACCTTCTTAAACTTTTTTTAAGCTTTCGGCCAGTTCTTCAGCCATATTCTTAAGCTGCTGCTCTATATCTGGGTTTAATCCGTTCTCAAATATGTTATTGTTGTTTCCTTTAAGCTCGCTCCTTGAGACGAATGCGCCTTTGGCGATGACTTTTATTTTTAGTATGCTGCAGAAGTTCTTGGAGATGTTCTTTATATTCTCTCTAATATTAGATATGTCAGTGCCTACTGATATGACAACCGCTCTTTTTGATGTAAGGTCAGTCTCTGCGGTGTAGAATATGCTGCATTTGTCTATGAAATCCTTGAAAAGTCCCGGTGGCATGGCAAAGTAATTTGGCATTGCAAAGATGTAGCCGTCGGCGTCAATCATTTTTTCTCTTATCTCTGCCATGTCGTCATCGTGATGGCAATTGAGGTTTTTATTGCAGTACTCTACACAGCCGTTGCATCTCTGTATGTTTTTATTTCGGAGGAGGATTATCTCGTTTTTTATGCCTTTTTTTTCTAATTCCTGTTTTAGCCTGTTAAGTATTGTTTCAGAGTTGCCTTTTCTCGGGCTGCCGCAGATGCTTAGGATTTTCATGTGATTATTTGAAATTATGATTTTTATAAATATTGATGCAGGGGAGGGGATTCGAACCCCCGAACTCCTACGAGAGTGGATCTTGAGTCCACCGCCTCTTGCCGAATACTATGTGTAGCATAGATTCTTTGACCAGGCTGGGCGACCCCTGCATTTACAGATTG
>DAOVWP010000023.1 GCA_030636615.1 Candidatus Nanohaloarchaea archaeon | reverse complement strand
CTTTTCTTCGCTGATAACATCATTTTCATCAAGGAAAATCCTGACAGATTTAACATCTCCATTAAGCGCAGAATCAAAGTACAGCGTATATTCAACTGGACCTGTCCGGTTTAACATATTGATCGTATGTTCAGGATATTCTGGGTTGACCATATCACAGGAAGTAATCTGTGGCAGGAACACAAAATCCTTATCCTCTTTAGTTCTGACAACAACAGTAAGCTTTGTCTCAGCCGATTTATCATGTTTAATCCTAATTACCCTGAATCCACCGACAGACTCTATACTATATTCTACCATAAGAAATACCATATTATCTATTTAATCTTACTAACTGCTTCATTATGGGCTTCAATATAGCGCCCAGAAAGTTTTGTCCAGTCAACTATAGATATATCATTCTTAGCATTATGCTTATGATCAATTATCTCCTGCTGGCTGAAGTTAACAACTTCATAAATTATTTCAGACAGATCAGAACAGATATCATTATAGGCTCTATCCCTCATATTTAACACATATATGCCTTTACCATCCACATCTCCGTTTTTTACCCGCTCAGATATGAACTCCCCAAATCCTGCAAGATCTGATGTAAGTGTAAGAGCTCCGCTGGCAGCCGCTTCCACTGGTGTGTATCCCCATGGCTCATAGAATGAGGGAAACACAGTAAGGCTGCATCCCTGTATCACATCAAAATAATCCATAGGAATCACCCGATCAGCAGCTGACAGATAGCGTGGATAAAACACAACTTTAACTGAGTCATCTTCCCTATTGCAAAGCCCTGCGCTAAGACATGCTGAAACAATTGAATCATTCTCTTCAGGATATTCCAGTTCATATGCGCAGATTGGAGCGCAGCCGCCGATTTTTGATTTAAATGCAATCAAAAGCTTCTTAAACGCTTTATCATATTTCTCTGACATGAAATTTGCAATTCCACCGTTAGTGTACTCTCCGCTGGTAAGCATTGACACAAGCTTATTCTTGATTTCAGGCAGGAACTCATCCACATGATTTTCTATTTCAGAAAATAGTGAAATATTCTCAAGTACTTCCATTTTC
Source organism: Candidatus Nanohaloarchaea archaeon (assembly GCA_030636615.1). GTDB lineage: Archaea > EX4484-52 > EX4484-52 > EX4484-52 > GLR71 > DAOVWP01. Next base: position 7,334 of record DAOVWP010000023.1, on the reverse strand, counting down.
GGACCCTTGACTCCTGCAGGTATAGCGATAAATGCAAAAACATCACTTTTTGCACCCTCTTTTTTAAGTCTTTCATTAAGCATCCCAAGAGAATTTATAAATACATCAATACCCTTGTTATGGAATTCATATCTCCCTGACAGAAATATCATCCGTGCATGTTCAAGTTTCAGGTTATAATATGGCTCAAAGTATGCCCTCAGAAAATCTGACAGTTTTGCTTTGTTCTTATAATGAAGGTATGACAATTTTTCCATTGCCGGAAAATTTTCAAGGTTCAGTCCATTATATAGATGAACTTTTGCAGTTCTTCCAAGTATATATCTTGCCTCATGCGATGTTGTCCTGCTCACTGTAGTGAAACAATCAGCAACAGTAGCGCACCTTTTCTCAGTCTGGTGCTTTGCAAGGCAATGATAATTCCTTGCTTCAAACTCATCAATCACTTCATTCTTTCTGATACCTTCATCTGCCATAGCTAAAAGATCTCCTCCTCCTCCTGCAATTGATCTTCCAAGCATAGTTGCATGTGTTGTAAATACTGTGCCTATCTTTACTTTTTTATCCTTCAGGTACAACATCCCTGTTCCTGACATCCATTCATGGAACTGAGCAGCAATTTTTCCATCTTTAAATACATCTGACATCTTTTCAAGCAACAATCCTGTTGCATAACTCCACACGACCGGCTCATCAAACCATGAGTCAGAGTGCAATGAATCAATCTGATACTTTTCCCATAGCTCGGCTTTTATATTATTCATCTGTCCCATGAAACCGGACACATCAAGAAGTATAGTTTTTGGTTTGGAAGGGATATTCCAAATCCCGTAATAACATTTTATCCCGCTTTTCTCCAGACTGCTGAAAACACCTTTTAATTTCCTATCAACTGTCTTTGGTATAAGCTCAATTTCAGCATTTTTCGGATTATAGAATCCTATTGTGTAATAATTATCTCCATAATATTTTACCATCTCAGGAGACTTTGATTTAATGACTGTGTATATACCGCCAATCTTGTTGGCAACTTCGTATGATACCTCAAAGAAATACTTTGCCTGTGGTTTTTTTGTCATTGAATTACCCCTTGCCTGAAAAGTATATATAGCCGCCTCGTATATATAAATAACTATGTCAGACTTCGCCTTCACAAAAGATCAACTAGGCGACCGCTCCTTTATTCTTGCAGGTAATAAGTCCCACCTCTTCCAGTTTGTTGACAGCGGATTCAGGACAAAATGGACAGGTTTCTGGGTGCCGCCTTTCAAATATTTTGACTATTATGTTTTTCATCTTAACGGCTCGTGGCTGGATGCAGGAAACGCAGTAAAGTTTGAATATTCCCCAGGAAAAGCATTGCGGCACTACAACCTAAACAATCTTGATATTGCAGAGACAATATTTGTCCCGGACAACCAGACATCTATGGTTTCCATACTGACTATACGTAACACTTCAGACAAGAATCAGGAAATCAATCTTGACCTGACACTTGGTCAAAACATCCGCACTAAGAATGAAAACTGGCACACAAGAGGATATGATCTGTCTTATGATGATATAAGGAACTCGGTTGTGATGTCTGAGCCGGAAACTTCTGCTTTTTTCATTTTCGGGATAGGAAACATTGACAAATCCCTTTTAGACTCACTGGATATAATGTTCACCAAAAAATGTGAATATCATGACCATTACCCTGGCGGAGAAAAACAGCGGGTTATGAATCCCGGATGCTACAAGATAAAATATACTCTTGGTCCAAAAGAATCAGTGACACTTCCTTTCATATTTACAGGTTCTCATATATCAAAGAACCATCTGTATGAAAATCATGATACTGTGATAAATGACTGGAAAAACCTTCTTGATGATAAAAGTGTTGTATATGATAACATCTGCGCATGCACTACAATGGACTGCCCTGAACCCGAGATCTCAAAAGCCTTCAGCTGCAGCGCGGTTTGTCTGAAAGATCTTGTCCATGAATCAGATTATGGGACAGGAATGTATGCAGGATTTCCCTGGTTTCTTGACTTCTGGGGCCGTGACACATTCTGGTCGCTCCTTGGACTTACAGATGCAGGTGATTTCGAGACCGTAAAAAAAATACTAATATGTTATCTAAGAAGCTACAATGACAAATCCGGTCTTCCAACATTGATATCTATGGAGAATGAGAGAAAATATTACAGCGACGATATAGATCCACTGTTCCTTATAGCTTCAAACTACTATGTTCAAATGAGCGCAGACCACACTTTTGCAAGAAAGATCCAACCGATTGCAAAGCGTATGATCAAAAAGATAAAGACCGAAAATAAGATGATAAAGACAAGTCCTGACGGCACATGGATGGATTCTTACAAGAGACATGGTAATGCAATAGACATTCAGTCTCTTTGGGTAGAAGCTCTAAAACCATATAACAAGGACAAGTCAGAGCAGCTCAAGACAATAGTGGAGATAATTTACTGGAATAATAACACAAGATATTTCTATGATACTTATGGAAGCTCAAAAGATCCGACCAAAACAATAAATGTTGCAGTATCTCTCATGTTCAACCAGATATCACCATTCAAGACCAAACGAACTCTTGATGTCATACGCGACGAGTTTGCAACACCTTTTGGCGCAAGGACAAGGGGGATGAATGAACTGGATTATCATGCAGAAGTATATCATAAAGGTTCCTGCTGGGGTCTTACAACTGGTTGGACTGCCTGCGCTTTTTTCAGGCATTTTTACATTAAGGAAGGTCTTGACATGCTAAGATCTATGGCAGGATATCTCGATAAGGATACAATTGGCGCTCTCCCCGAAACGCTAAGTGCATATGACGGCAGAAATCTTGCTGCAACTATGCAGGCATGGTCATCTGCAATGTATATCCATGCAATTGATAGATATATGTTTGGTATAGAACCGGACGAGTTCCTTATTACGATAACACCAAGAATACCTTCTGAATGGGATAAAGTATCAAGAAGATCAAAAAGAATAAGGGATAACTATATGGACCTTTCAATTGAACAGGATTCGCACAAATACAATCTGTCTATAAAATTCAGGAAAACACCGGATTTCAGGATAAAGATAATACTTCCCGGAAGGATCAACGCAATCAAATACAATGAAAAAGTGATCAAAGACAATACAATAACGACAAAAGCAAAAAAAGAGATGTTATTTGAAGGCACGATCAACTGAATATTAAATTTACCTTTTTTTCTGATTCAAAAACCAATTTTTGTTGATAACTTTCTTAGTGATATGTTCATAACCAATATATTCTCTTAAAACGAAAGATTTATATATTAATACCTCTTAAATACATACTCAAGTGGTATTTATGGAATTTAAGAAAGTTACAATTACTTTACCTAAGAATCTGCATAAAGAAGGAATGGATTTGGTTCAGATCGGTTTATTCTCCAGTTTTAGTGATCTTGTCAGAAGTGGGATACGCGAAGAATTTAAAGAATTGCAATCTGTGATCCATGATTTTGATGAAAAAATGATTTGCAGTGATAAGGATCTGATCTCTGGCGTGAATCAAAGCATGAGCGAGGCTAAAGCCGGAAAAGGAAAAATACTGAAATCTGATAAAGAGATGGACGAATACTTTGAGGCTTTATGATAATGGAGTACAGTATAAGATTCACTCCTTTCTTTGAGAAGCAGTTGAGGAAATTAAAAAAGAAGGACATAGTTGTCTTTCAGAGATTGACAAAGAAACTAAAAGAGATAAAATCAAATCCCAATCATTACAAACCCTTAAGAAATATGTTAAAAGGCAATAGAAGAGCGCACTTAAATCCATTTATTATTATATTTGATATCAAACATGATTTGATTACAGTACACTATGTAAAGCATCATGATAATGCATATTAAATACTACATATTACTATTTTCATAATTCTCCAACCCTCTTTTCCTGATTATCCTATTCGCAATATATTCAATCTGGGATATTGCTTTTATCATCCCTTCAAATGCTTCATGAGGTGTCCCATAGGGGCTGAAATATTTATGCACATCACCATCGCTCCAGCTCTTGGTACACATATAATACAGATGATCAGATGTCTGGAGATATCTCCAGATTTTAATAAGCTGCGCATCATCAGCTTTTTTCACAAATTTGCCAATCCGCTCAAGTTCATTGAATATAAGTCTTTGCATATTATTGCCAAGCCATGCTGATGGATCCCTCTCCATGTCTGCCCATGAAATTGTTGAAAACGAATCTACATCAATCTCTCCTCTTACAGGATATCGATCAATTGTTTCGCTTGGCGTTGCAAAGTCTACATGGTCCCATTTAAGTATCTCGCCAGGAAGCGCCTTGAGATACCAGAATATTCCTGTATCTTCCCAAAGATGTTCTCCGAAAGTCTCATAATCCATACACAGGTTAATTGTTTCACCCTGGCACGATGCAACCCATGACGAAAACTTTTCGGCAGTTATAGGCCATTCCGGAAACCATCTTGCAGAAAACCTGTACGACATATCATCGCTAAGCTTGTAATGCCGCAACAATACTCTGATGTTTGAGTTTGGTGGAGAATATAGATGTTCCGGCGATTTCCACCCGTCTAATACCCGCTCAACCCCTTCTGCAAATATCCCTTTATATCCTAACTTTTCAACTGTCTGAGCAATCTCAGTATTATACAGAAGTTCAGTATTCCTGAACACCTTTGGATCATATCCTATAACGTCTCTGATAAGTTCATGATTGAGTTCTACCTGTTCCCTGAACTCAGGCCGGTATATCTGTTTACCCCAAAAGCTTGAAAGTGAATGGAAGTATGTCTCATTAAGAAATTCCACACACCCACTCTTAGCCATCTGCTTGAAAGTTTCCAGAAGATCCGGCGACCATTTTTCCATCTGTTCTACAAAGATTCCAGGCATTGAGTAGCAGATCTTGAATTTTTTCTTATCATTTCTAAATTCATCTATTTTATCAAGCATGATATTGTTGGTCGGCAGATAACACTTGTTCAGTACCTTAAGAAAAACTTCTTTATTTTTACCATCATCAAATATTGCTTTATCCAGTTTCTCAGGAGTACATACTCCGCCGACATCGATTACGTGACCTTGGTATAGTCTTCTGGGCTGATGCACCTGAAAATAAAAACATACAGAACTCATATTGATTTACCTTATATTCATTTTAAATAGAATCCTATAAATAGGATCCAGTATCCAAGCCAATTATTTATTGAAAATGCTTTTGTTAGGTTTCCAGTTATTTTTATCAAACTCTTTAAGGACACTATCATAGAACTCTACAGTCATTTTCGCCATATTGTCCCAGTTATAATAATCAATAAGCTTCTTATGTGCCTTTTCCTTAACTCTTTTTACAAGATCCCTGTCCGAGAGCATCCTGCAGACACCCCATGCGATTGAATCTGACTGGCCTGGAAACACCTTAAGACCTGTAATCTCATGCTCAACTGTCTCCGAGAGGCCACCTGTATCACTTACAACCACCGGTACATTGCATGACATCGCCTCAAGAGGAGTTACCCCAAACGGTTCATACCGTGATGGAACAACAAAACAATCAGTTACTGACAAAAGCTCGCTCAATTCATTTTCATTCACAAAACCCGGAAAACACACCTTATCACTTACACCCATATCCCACGCAAGTTTCTTTGCGGTGTCAGTATAATACCCGTTTCCTGCAATCACAATCTTTGAATCAGGATGAGTCAAGAGTATAGATGGCACAGCTCCTATAAGCACATCAATACCTTTCTCCCATACATGCCTGCCTACATATGTAATGATCTTTTCATGATCCAGAGCATATTTTGATTTAATCTCATTTCTTCTTTTAAGCATATCATCTGTAACATTGATCTTATCTCTGTTGACTGCATTCGGTACAACTGTTATCTTATCCCATGGTGTATGAAACGCTTCGCATACGGATTTCTTCATAAAATGTGAGTTAGTGATGATTTTCCACGATTCAAATACTAATCTTCCCTCCAGACTGTGAATGAATTCCTGCCTATCACCGGAGATTCCACCATATCTCCCGCTCTCCATTGCATGTATTGTCGATACCAGAGGTATCCTATAGATATGTTTTAAAGATACTGCCGCAGTAGTTACAAGCCAGTCATGCCCATGAAGTATATCTACATCAAATTCTTTCATGATTTCAGATGCAGAATTCTGCATTAGGATATTCATCTGCATAGTCCATGATGGAAAATCCTCTGCAGGGATATCATTCGTATTAAATCTGAACACATGTATCCCTTTATAATTCTCATATCCAACATTATTATCATCAAAAGTGCATGTTACAACTACAGGAACAATCCCGCTCCTCAACTGGGCAAGCGAAAGATCTTCCACAACAGATGCAATCCCTCCAACCTTATTTGGCGGAAATTCCCATGTAAGATGCATTACTACCAGTGATTTATTTTTATCACTCATCTTCATCCTTCCCTCCGTTGAATTGCATTTCCCTGTTCAGATCAAAATTTTTCAGAACCCAGTTATAATCCCTTACCACATTTTTTGTCCATCTGCTTTTACTTGAATCGACAACATTGACTTTTTTCGGCTCGGGAGAATAATATCTTATCACTTCATTCTTGAGCCATTCATCCCCTACCTGAATTCTATCTGAATTGTATGCTCCTTTCCACTCAATCTGTTTTATTGCATCTACATATGGGTTTGAGGTCTCCGGACTTCTGTGATGTTCAGTAGAATAATAATTGACTATAAACGGTTTATCCAACGCTGCCTGCAAAGTTATTCCTGACGGGAACATCTCCCACTGGTGAGCGTGTATAAGATCAATCTGGCCCCGTTCATGCAGGATGTTTGACACAGCCATACCAATCTCCATATTGAGAGTCAGCGCCCATGTAAGAGGACTGTACGCTTTTATGTTGTTTCCGATATAATGAAGTTTCACTCCACCCATCTCTGTGTTATGTCCAACTTTCCATGGATCAAAAGTTACCACATGCGTTTCAATTCCCTTGTCAACAAGCCCTTCAGCAAGCGTCTTGCATTTTAATGCAATCTCTGTCGTATCTTTCGGAAGATACTGTCCGGTTATAAGAAGAACACGCCGAGGGATATCATTATAATCTTTATTTTCAGGATGATATCTCATCTGGTTAAGTATCTTATTTATGAGATTCTGGTTGACCCCATCATTGCATTGGATTTTTTCTGACATTTGTTACTCCTTTTACATCTCAAAATAAATACCTTGTTATATGGTAGTTACCGCATTCAAGAATCCCATCAATTCACATACTTGAAAAACT
>DAOVWP010000131.1 GCA_030636615.1 Candidatus Nanohaloarchaea archaeon | reverse complement strand
TCTTACACTTCATAAGCCTTATCCTACAAGGAACATCAACAGAACCTATAAAAATCACCGGATTACAATTTAAACACAGACTTTAAAGACACAATCTGCTTTGAAATTAGATATATTCTTTTCAACGGCGCTCACTGCAGAATCAAGCAGCTTATCACATTCAACAACATCAAGTGAACTTACTGAAAATTCATATACAGAAGAGCTTATAAATTTCACATCAAATTTTGAATCTTTAAAAGTAAGTATCTTCTTTATCTTTTCTATACCATCTGAATCAAAACAGAACAACTCAATCCGTCTCTTACGCAATATCTCTTTGACCTTAATATTTTTCTCGACAAAATAATAGATTGCATCAACTGTTTTCTTATCAAAACCAAACTCATCAAATACATTTTTACCATCTTTCACCGCTCTGAGAAAAACACTATACATATTACCATAACGCTCCATTATCGGATAACCTATTTTTTCATAAGCACCATCCATGTCAATCCCAAGCTTCTCAGCAATAAATTTTAGGATATTCTCTGCCTTCTTCTCATTTTTCCACTCAGTGATCTTCGCTCGTTTCTGAGTTGGTTTAACCCGCTTTATAGAAAGACTAAGTATTTCACCGCGATTATTTCTGACAAGACAAACAATTGTCTGATCAGGCTTCACTGCTTTTCTGATATCCCGAACCCACGAATTTGAGACTTCAGAGACATGGATCATACCCCTATAGTCATACTCAACAAGATTAACATACACACTGTTTGGATTTATATCCTTAACAGTACATATAACAAGTTCTCCCGTATCAGGTTTCTGTTTAAAGGACACCATATTCGAAAACCAAATCAGTAAGTCATCTTATCAAGAATCTCGCATTTTCCCAGTTCAGCCATACCACCATTAGGTTTTGCAAGAACTTCACCGCATACAAGACATTTGACTTCTATCGATGCTTTTGAAAATACATTCTGCTCATTATTGCACTTTTCACATTTAAGTTTCAAAAAATTACCAACCATAAAAAATCACCATCGTTTAATTATAATCCTTATAACTCCTAATCTTTCTGCACAAGCTCAAACTTTCTGGCTCTTCCAAGATTATACTGATGTGCTTTTCCGCACTTACCGCATATCAACTTAATAAGCACTTTTTTGCTTGTTTTCACACCATATCTCTTGCTGTTTGCCTGAATTGGATAAGGCGTTCCGCCATAACCATTATTCATCTTAACTCTCCTGTACCTATCTCCCTTTTTAAAGGCAGCTTTAGCACGACCTCCTGCTTTTACCCTTTTTACCTGATGCTCTTCATGAGTCCTGCAAAAAGGACAATGTTTTCTTACAGTCTTTGGAAACTCCATTATATTATCACCAAATAGATTATGCTTATGATTCATTGAAATAGTATAAAAATATTATTTAAACAAACACAAACCAGATATAACAGCAATTCAATAACAAATTAACTATTACCTGACAGCAATTAATAACAAACTTTTAAAAAGGTTTGCAATCACGGCTTTTTGGTCAATCTCTTGTTATAAGCATCAATTGTCTTCATAAACTCAGGATATGCAACTGTTTTGTCTACCCGACTCACACCGACTTCTACATAAAACTTTTTGAAAGCAGCTGGTACATACCCTCTCTTTTTAAACGACTGCATAAAAGGTATCTTTGGATCATCCCAACCGGAATATGTACCATCCTCAATAAGAGGTCGTGTAGCAGAACAACTGACATATATTCCATCAAAATTAATCCTGCCAATCTGCATATAAACAGGAGAGTTATACTTAAGATGCTTATGAAGATACTTTTGTTTTTCAGCATTAGCTGCATGATCCTTACCATTCAGCACATGAGTCACTCCCATCAACATATCATCCACAGCTACTGAAAAATT
>DAOVWP010000056.1 GCA_030636615.1 Candidatus Nanohaloarchaea archaeon | reverse complement strand
TTCAGGATTTTTGAAGAGATAATGTTTATTACAAGAATTGAAGGGTTAGGTTCTGCGCAGGGTGTATTGCATACAAGTGTGGAAGTGGAACGAGAGGTCGTTAAAGCCACCCAACTTGAGAAAGAGGCATCAAAGGCTGTTAGGGTCAGCAGGAGCGCAAGGTTTGCAAGATATTTCAGGATATTTGCAAGATTTCCAAGGCTTATGAAAGCTGTATCATTCTATGAACATCCACATCACAGAAAGAAGTAAGTGGATAATTTATATAAGGTAGATGAGTTAAAGTAGATTGTATAATTATAATGATGTGATTTGTATGGGACTATTTGGCGGAAATGATATGAAAACAGAAGTTAAAAAAGTAGAAAAAGGTATTAAAAGAGTAGAAAGAGATGAAAAAGAATTTGACAAAATGCTAAAAGATTTTCTTGAAATGAAAAATAAACTTCTTGAAATGAAAAATGAACTCAACAATGAAAGGATTGAGCTGAAAGTAGAACTTAATAAATTATATGGAAAAATAAATGATACTTCTAAAAAGACTAATCATGTAGAACTTTCTGGTATTGCAAATAAACTGAAAAAGGTATTTAAAAATGTAGTAAAAGTAGAAGGACGACTGGCAAAATTTGAGGCAGCCATTATCAACGATGAAGAGCGAGCATCAGCAAGGATAAAGATACGAAATGTTGAGTATATAAAGGGTACTATCCTTGTACAACTTGAGGCTTTTATCAGCATGACTCCAATACAACATGAAAATAATCAGGATATTGCAAATGAAATAGAACAGGAAAGAAGACATCTTGGAGAGATTGTAAGTGAATATATTAAAATGTCCGAGATGGAAGATGGGAAAATAACAAACAATGAGTTTAGTCAATTTGTAGACCGGCAACGTAGTGGGCTTTAGTGAATCATATATAAAGATTATATTTTAATTGTTATTGTGGTGAGCAAAATCTCAGGTGAATGCTTTATTATACGGTTGTGAGTTTTTGTCTAGTTCTTTTTTTAGAAATATTTTTAATGATTTTGTCATAATTATCATAATAAATAGTGTGAGGAAGATTTGGAATGGTATATGATTTCAGGAAAGTTGAAGAAGATGTGAAGAAATACTGGGATAAAAACAGGATAAATGAAAAACTGGTAGATTTTAACGCGCAGATCAAAGGAGGAAAGAAAAAGTATTATCTTCTCGACGGACCGCCATATTCAAATGGTCATGCTCATGTCGGGCATGTGAAGACTACTGCCTGCAAAGATATCTGGGGAAGGCTTGCCCTGATGAAAGGTCTTGCAGGATGGTTCCAGCCAGGGTTTGACTGCCATGGTCTTCCGATTGAAAACAAGGTTGAAAAGGAACTTAAACTCAAATGCAAACAAGATATAGAAAGTTGTGTAGGACCGCAGAAATTCATAAAGACCTGCCAGAAACTTGCTGAAGGAAATATTGATGAGTGGATGAGCAATTACAAAAGACTTGGGGCATTAAGAGGTAATGTATCTCCACCATATCTAACTTACAAGGATTATTATATTGAATCAGGATGGTGGACTGTCAAAACATTATATGAAAAAGGGTTGATATATATCGGGCAGTATCCGATCTTCTGGTGTCCGCACTGCGAGACTGCGTTGTCTGATTACGAAGCTTCTGATGAGTACAGAGATGTGACTGATCCTTCAATTTTCATAAAATTCAGGGTTGTTGGAAAAGAAAAGGAATACCTGCTTGCATGGACTACAACACCATGGACGCTTCCTGCAAATGTTGCACTTGTCGTCCATCCTGATGAGGAATATGTCAGGGTTTCTGTGGAAGGTGAAGTGTTGATTGTTGCGCAGAAAAGACTGGCTGAAGTTGTCGGGAAGAAAAAAATAAAGGATTACAAAGTTCTTGAAAAGTTCAAGGGTAAGAAACTTAAAGGAGTCAAATATGAACCGCTTCTTGATATACCTCTGCAGAAAGAACTTTCAGGCGGAAAACTGGGTGTCGCCCATGAAGTTGTGCTTTCAATACCTATAATCCTTAAAAAAATAGTGTCAAAGGTTGCTGATAAAAAAGGCAAGGCATCGGGTGAAAAAACTGTTGTCGGGCATCTGGTCACAATGGACAGCGGTACAGGGATTGTGCACTGCGCGCCTGGACATGGGCAGGAAGATCACAAGATTGGCGAGCATTATAAATTAGCTGTAGTATCACCAGTTGACGAGAGCGGGAACCTGAGCAGTGAAGCAGGAATGTTTGCAGGAGAGTTTGTGAAGAAGGCAGATCGGAAAATCGTCGAACATCTGGATGAGCTGAACAAACTATATTATCATGAGATGAAGACACACTCTTACCCGCTTTGTTCCAGATGCAAAACGCCGTTGATATACAGACTACATGAACAGTGGTTTTTGAGAATCAATAAGATTAAAGACAAGATGCTTAAGTTTAATGAAAAGGTTAACTGGCATCCTGAGTTCGGGCAGAAAAGGTTCTATAACTGGCTGGATGGGGCAAAGGATTTTGCGCTTACACAACAGAGATATTGGGGTATCCCATTACCTGTGTGGATATGTGAAAAATGTGGAGAGAAAAAAGTTGTCGGATCAAGAGAAGAGATGAACAACCTGGCAGTTAAACCGCAGTCAAAGGATTGCAATCTGCACAAGGATGTTGTTGATAAGGTAAAGTTCAAGTGCAGCTGCGGAGCTGAGATGACAAGACATAAAGATATCATGAATGTATGGTTTGACTCAGGTATTGCTCCATGGGCATCTCTGGGTTATCCTTATTGCGATAATGGCCTGTTCAAGAAACTATGGCCAGTTGATATGATTACAGAGGCGCAGGACCAGATTCGAGGATGGTTCTATTCGCTTATGTTTATGGGTGTTGCAACATTTGATGTTATGCCTTACAAAAGCGTGGGACTGCTTGGATGGACGCTTGATCATAAAGGAGACAAGATGTCAAAGTCTATCGGAAATGTCGTGTCTGCTGAAGATGCGCTTGATGAAGTCGGGGCAGATATACTCAGGTTATACTACTGTTATGATGTAGGATTATGGGAGACACAGAAATTTTCGCTTGATTCAGCAAAGGAGCTGAACAAGATGATGAGCATACTTGAAAACATAACAAATTATATCCAGATGTATGATCTTGATGTGTCTGCATATGCAAAAAAGGTTCCTTCGCTGAATCTTGAAGACAGATGGATGCTTTCAAGACTCAATAGTTTTGTAAAAGAGGTCAGGGAAGATTATGATACTTTCAGGTGGCATCTTTGCGGAAGGAAGTTCTTTGATTTTATTGTAAATGACTTTTCAAGATGGTATATCAAACTTGTGCGGGAGAGAAGCGGTGATAAGGATGATGCGTCAGAGTATGTCATATCAAAAGTGCTTAATGTTGCAATAAAGCTTATGGCACCGATTACACCGTATATATCTGAATACCTATATGTCAACAATTTCAGTAGTGTTGAAAAGGTAGAATCTGTGCATATGTGCATGCTGCCTGAGCCGGATTTGAAGATGATTGATCGGGAACTTGAGCTGCAGATGAAGATTGTTGATGATCTGGTTGAAGCATCTAACTCGCTCAGGGTTGAGCATGATGTAAAGTTGAGATGGCCGCTTAGAAAACTTAGCGCTATAGGCGATTCAAATGTCAGGAAAGCTGTCAAAAATATGAAAGACATCATTGTAAAGATGTGCAATGTCAAGGATGCTGTATATGAAGAGAAAGATTTTGATATGGAACTTGCTGCGGATTTCAAGAAGCTTGGACCTGTATTTGGAAAAGATCTTCAAAAAGCAGTTGTTGCGCTCAAAAAAGTTGATGCAAAAAAAGCTGCTGCTGAGTTGGATAAGTCCGGATCGTTTGTATCTGAAGGGTTTAAGTTCAACAGTGATATGGTCTGCGTGAAAAAGGTCCTGCCGTCTGAGCTGGATGCAAAAGAGATCAGGTGCGGCGCAGTTTATCTTGATTTTGATAGGGATGCTGAAATTATTGATGAAGCGTTTGCAAGAGAGATCATAAGAGCTGTGCAGGTGGCAAGGAAAGAGGCTGGCAAAGATGTTAAGGCAAAGCTTGAGCTGACATTGACTGGTGATTCCGGGTTTCTCTCAAAGTGGAGTGATGAGATCTGCGCCGGGACTAATACTAAAGTCGTTTCCTGCAAAAAGTTAAGCGGTAAGAAAAAAGGTGTAGTTGAATTCGGCAAGAAGAAAGTTGAGTTTGCTTTCTGATTGATTATAGGGATTTAAAAGTCTGATTAAATCATATCTGATTTAAGATAGACCTTATCAATATAATTGCTATAGGCACAAAATGAACTATTGTGGCAACAGAGATACCGACAAGTATGCCTATAAATGCTTCTATCGGTTTGTGACCAACCCTTTCAAGAAGTTGGTATTTTGGGTTTTTCATTATTTTGTTAAGGATCTTTGCATGAACACCAATCTCATATCTTGAGTTGATTGCATCGTTTACTGTTGTAATTGCGAAAATCAGGGAGAATATTAAAAGAGTGGTTATTCCTTCTGTAAAATATATGGCTACTACAAGAGCGCAAACTGAAGATGAATGTGTGCTTGGCATACCGCCATGAGACAGAAGGAAAGATTTAAAGGTCTG
>DAOVWP010000109.1 GCA_030636615.1 Candidatus Nanohaloarchaea archaeon | reverse complement strand
TCGCAGGTGATGTTCTCGCCAGGTTCAAGCATCTGCCCACCATCATTCTCATGGAACTTCTCAACAACAAAATAATATAGGTCCCAGTTGACTGTCCTTCCGCCGGAACCTGATCTTGAGAAATATTCTATATTATCAGCCACAAGCCCGGCCTCTTCCCTGCCTTCGTTCTCGACAGCTTTCAGTGCATAGTCTATTATCTCATCTCCGCTGTCAATATATTCTTTGTATTCACGGAGCGAATCAAAGACCTTGCCTCCGGGAAGCCTGTAATCCCACCCGCTAATCTCAGCCCTGTATTCTCTTGCTATCAGCATCATGCCATTCTTGACAAACATTATGCGCACACCCGGAGATCTCCTGGCCACTTCATATGTTTCTGTCTTATTACCAATCTGCATATTCTGATGAATAATATCAAAGATAATTCCCGAATACATCACTTCAGCAGGTCCGACAGGTTTAGGTATGTTGTTTTCCATACTTATCACTTCAGCAGTTACACCCACTGCTCCCTACACATCCATAAGAATAAGCAGGGCCTAGAAGCATCTCAATCGGCTTGAGTGGCATATAGATTACTTTTTCAATACCAAGATATTTTGCCGCATCCTTCTCAAACAGATTCAGGTTATTTACAACCTTGTTGTATATCTCTGATCCAGACACGCCAGGATATAGTTTCTGTGGAAACTGGTGACCATATTTCATATTTATGCCATCATAGCATGCCTTTACTATAGGAGGAGATCCGATAATGACTATAATATTTTCAACACCCTTATTATAGCAGTTCTCTATGACATCGAGAATGTTTCTACTGGTTACAACACTGTCTTCACCTAATATAAGATAATCTGGCATATCTCTATATTCAAGTTTTTTTGGTCTTGTCTTTTCTCTTTCTTTTTGGTCATTCAAAAAATCACGCCGTAATTCAATAGCAGTGATAAGTTCCCTGTTCAGTATAGGATGGCCTTGAATTATAGACTCCATTGAAAAACCATCTGCTACAGAAAGACCGCTTCGTGGTACACCGGCAATAGTTGAATACGCTTCAGGAATCTCATCACCCCTGAGCCTGAAAAGCCACTGTCCGATAAGCTCTCTTGCAGTCATGCACGGATGGTTCTTTTGAGATTTATTGATAGCATCTTCAGAAGGGTTATAATCTTCAATCTTAAGTTTTCCCTTCAAGACCTCAATAAAGCTTGGATCAAACATCTGCGGCGGAAGAGGATCACAGACACTTAAATGATTTTGGAGATATACAGGCCCTTCAAAAAAGCAGTGTGGATTCGATTTGTCTGTGATTTTCTTTGTCTTGTGTGAGATTAAATCATTTTCATATATTAATGTATGCAGCACACCAGGTTCTATCGTTTTTACATATTCATCATCTATTCCTGAACTGACAAGATGTCCTGTCTCTGATGCAAACGCAAAAAATTCATCAGTCTCAGCGATGGCAAGCGGTCGCCTGCCGCATCGATAAGCAAAAAGACCTTCAAATCCATCAACATTCGTGTCAGCAATTATAGAATAGGTACCACTCACATCATTTCTCGCATCTTTCATTGTCTTTGCTAAATCGCCCTCATTTTCCATCAGACCTGACAACAGATAAGCTGCAAGAAGCATGCTGTCTGACTGGTTTTCAGAGTCATCAAAAAAATATTCCCTTTCAGAAAAGATCTTATCTTTTTTTGGAATCCGTATCTCTCCATTATGTGCAAGGCATAAGATATTGTTTCCCTCAAAACTATCTTTTGCATAAGGGGGATGTATATTAGATCCATTGAATACATTTATACTTCCATCATTGTCATCAGTATATACGATAATTGGTTGTGCATTTAGCAGGCTGTCCTCACCGTTTGTCGTGAATCTTGTCTGAGCTAATAATTTTTGAGGTCTATTGAGAACTTCATAGAATTTTTGCATTGCTGTTGCATCAGCAAAATGACCTCCATACCTCATCCTGCGTAATGACTGTGGATCTTGCTCCTTTTCAATAACAGTTAGGCCACAACTTGATGTGCCTCTCTCTGTAAGGGCAAGATGGATGTCCTTTGCAGTCGTAGATATATTCTTTATGTAAGTAGAATCTATATTTTTCGGCACAATCGCACCAATGCCACACATATTCATAGTTCAACATAAAGATATTTAATACTATTTTTTATGTTTAATATTTTTCCCGAAAACACCCCCAACATTTAAAAACTTAATCCTAACAATTATCAGTTGATTGCAATGGAACGCGCATATTCCAAAGACTTGAAAGTTGGCGACAATGTAAAACTCGCAGGCTGGGTTCATGAGATAAGGGACTTCGGCAAATTGATATTTCTTA
>DAOVWP010000059.1 GCA_030636615.1 Candidatus Nanohaloarchaea archaeon | reverse complement strand
TACATATATGGTATCTGAAGAGGTCAAGTCCGCAGATGCGCTTATACAAATGGATATCCTGATAAGGTCCGGGATGAAGTTTTTGGAGTTTTCAGAAAAGTCTATGGATGAGATAAAGGCACTCAGCGGGAAGCTTAGTGATAATCTGTCTCTTATAGATATGTCTGTTGCTGCACTTGCGCTTGCTTTTATGAAGAAGGGTAAGGATGTCTGTGTTGTTAGTGAGGATAATTCTCTTAAGAATCTATGTAAGTTAAAAGGGATTGAAGTTGTTTCTGTAAAAAACGGGAAAATCAATAATACTATCAGATGGGTCAGGAAATGTGTTTCCTGCGGCAAGAAAACAAGTTCAGAAGAGTGTCCTGTATGCGGATCTGAGACAAAGTATTTTTCACGAAAATGTGTTTAAGCTATGGTTTTTTTGGATCTATAAGGGTCTTCTGTTTCTTCTGAGTTCCAGCATTGATGGTGTTGATCCAAGTCCGGTTCTTATCTCATTTTCTATGAACAGCAGATCTCTATTGCTGAGTTTTGCTCTCTGGTCAGCTTCTATGAGAACTGTCGGCGCTGCATATTCACTGTGATATGATGAGATTTGGTTGATTATTCCTGAAATTTTGTCTGCATGTTCTTCTATTCTGTCCTGCGCAATGAACTGAATCCGTATTGTCTTGTCGTGTTCTGTTGGTTTTATGATTATATTGTGGATGAGATGTTTTAGAGAAATGTATTTTTTTGGAAGATCTGTCTGATATGATATTGTCCTTTCATTTGTCTTCAGAAGGTATGTCGTAAGCTGGGTGTCTGTGCATATATCTTCTTTAATCTTGAGGTTTTTGCAGAATGAGTTGGTTCTTGAATCTTCGCATACTCCTGCAAGAAGTATATTGTTTTTTGCGCATGTATCTATCAACTCCTTTATTTTTGTGAAAAGATTGTTGTATTTTTCGTTCAAAGATGAGTTTGATTGTGGTTCAGTTGAGGGGTGAGGGATTATTGTGCCGTCAAGTATTATTATGTCAGGCTTTTTATTTGCGCACTCAATTGCTCTGTTAATCTCTTCTCCAATCCTTATTATCGAGGCTTTTCTGTCAAGCTCATATTGGTCATCCATAGAGTCTGTAATTGTGTAGGTCGGCTCAATTACAGCATTTGGGACATATTGCGTGGATTGAAGTTTTCCGTCTGCATAGCTGAAGATTACGCCGATTGCTCTTGTTATTATCAGAGAAATACTACTATATTCTTTTTTGAGAAGTCCACCATCTATGCCTGCGATCTTCAGGTTGTGGAGTTTTGTTTCTTTTATAGGTCTTGTGATGTCCGGCCTTGATTCTTTTATATCTTTTGAGATCAGCTCAATTATTTTTTCTTTTTCTTTGATTGTTGCTGATAAGGATCTGATTTTTTGTGAAATGTTGTCTGGCATAAAATATAAGAGTTGTTTAATGTTTAAATGTTAGATGTCTGGTCTATCATATCTTTGATGTCTTGTAGTTCCTCTGGTTCAATAAGGTTCTCTTTTTCAATCTCTTTGAGTATGTTTGATACGCTATTATGAAAATGGAATGATCTGTCGTTTTTGGTGTAACCGAGTATATTTTTGAATGAGTCATACATATCAGGTGTATTGATAGATTCTATTGCTGCTTCGAGACAGAATTCTGAGTTGTTTGTTTTGAGTAGGTTTGTGTTGATCTTTCTTATCAGCTCAATTGAAAGTTTCTTCTTTGAAAATATTGTGTTCGCTATGCTATGTTCGGTATATGTCTGATTGTAGAGCTCTTCTATATCTCCCCTATATCCTTTGTAAAGTTTTTGAAACTGCGGACTTTCAATATATCTTCTGAATCCTTTCATATAGTTGATGATGTTTGTGTCTATGTTGCGGATAGGTGTTTCTATGTCTGTGAGGTCTTGTGTTTTTGTCTCTATCTTTTTAAGAATAGTTTTTGAGTAGTCCGGCAGGTTTTTAAGGTTGTGGTTTATTGATCTGCTTTTGTAATTGTTTTGTTCGATTGACTCTAATCTTTGTTTGATTTCATTTGTCTTGTCCCTGATGATTGAGTTGATGTCTGTATCCGGACGTATGTCTCCTTTTTGCTTGTTTGTCGATAATTTAATTTCGTTGAAGAGGAGTTTGTTGTAGTTGGTTATGTCTGCTTCATTTTTTCTTATAGTATAATCTTTTTTTAGATAAGTATCGTTTTTGAGTATGTGTTTTTTTATGTCTTCCAGTTTTTTTGTATAGATATAGTTTATATTGTCCAATATTTCCAGATCTGTTTCGACTTTTTTGTATAAATCCTTTATATTATCTTTTTTCAGGAAGGTCAGTAGCTTATCAATCATCTGTTCATATACCTCTGTTTTTATATTGTCTGATTTTTTCTGAGTATGATAATATCTGTTTTCCGAAATTTTCGTCGGGGTGTAACTTTTTTAGAGTTCTATTTGATGTGAGCACTTTTGAAATTGCGTGTTGTAATTCTGAAATGTCCACATCATGTCTTTTGATTCTTATCTTATCTGCTGTACTTGTTAATTCCTTGTTATCTATCTTTTTTTCATATAATGGTTTTTTCAGATCTTCTTCAATCTTTTTGGATTTTTCTTCAAATGTTTCGATATCTTCTTTGGACATGACATAACCTGAGAATTTTAATCTGTCACCTGTAGGGAAATGCATAAATATTTTATTTTCATCAGATATGAAATTTTCTCTTTCTTCATATATTATGTTGTAAATAGAACTTAGCTCTGAGTTGTTAATCTTTTTTAGATAATTAAGTAAAGTATTGAATTCTATTTCTGTTTCAGACATTATGTCATAATAACTTTCATCATTTGGGTTAATATTTTCTGCAAGGATTTCTTCTTGTCTCCTTTCAATGTTGTGATATATTCTTGTGGCTCTTTTTGCAATGTTTATCATGTTGTTTATTCCAAGTAAACATATATCTGCATAGTGCGCTTTCTTTAATGTTGTGTTGTGAATAATTCCATTAATGTCGCTGACAAAATTTAATGTTGTCTTTTCTGGAAATGTGTTGGTTCTGTTTACAGGTATTGTCTTTTTGTTTGTCGGTATAATTGCATTGAATGTTATTATGTTGTTTTCGTTTTTTTCAGCAAGTACGAATAGATTTGCAGGGTCCTCATCGTTGTCTGAATTGAACATTATCTCTTTAAGCGAGTTTTTTCCTCCGAGTTCTTTTTTATATATGTTATTTATTATAGGGATGTTTATTTTGAAATCTGTCTCGTCTTTGTCTGTGTTATTTCTGATAAATTCCGGATTCAAAAGAGGATATGCTGTCGGGTCGGTATGTCTGTGTTCAGAACATTTTGTCTGCATCCAGAATGTGTCTGATGATCTGAATTTGTCCTGAATATATTTGTGATCGACAATCTTATTTGTCGCAAAGTTTGGGCTTATCATTTCATTTATCCTGTTTTTCGGGATTCTTCCGTCTTTGTCAAAACAGAATAGTGTTCCTTTTGCTTTGATTTTAGGATTATCTTCAGAATTATTCGGAATGAATTGGTTTATAGCGTATGCAATAGAATTTATGAGTGAGTGGTCTGAAATGGTGGATATTATTATTTCATCTGTCAGTGTTGACATCCTGATGAAGTTGTATATAATATCTTTTGAGAGTGGTGTGTTGTGCGGCGATTTAACCATATGCAATAGTTGGGTGTATATTGTCTCAAAATAATTGTTTCTTGCGTTTTGAGTGTCAAGTCTGCAAACTGTGTGGAAATTTTCTTTTATCATGTTATTTATTGTCTCAATATTTACTTTTGAGATTCCGTCTTTGTTGTAGATTGGCCATGGTGAATTATTTCCTGTAGCTTTTCCATATAATCTAAGGAATCCGCGAGGATTCTTGAAATGATTAAGTTCGTGGCCTATGTCAAGGGTTGTATAAGGGTTTCTTGTCCTTTTTTCATTTACTCTGATAGTCATGTTTTGGTTAATTTTTGTGAAGACTCCGTCAAAGTCGTTGATACTGATGATTTTGCTTGGCATTATGCCATTTATTTCAAGGTAATCAATTGCGTGTTTTGATATCAGGATGTTATCTGTATTTGTTTTTGTAGATGAATCTATCGGGAATTTTTTTGTCGGAAAAAGTAATGTGATAAGCGGAAC
>DAOVWP010000032.1 GCA_030636615.1 Candidatus Nanohaloarchaea archaeon | reverse complement strand
GAAAAAGCAAGACCGAAAACCAGAAGACCAACAGAAATCTCAATCTTCAGCACACTATAACCCATCTCACTTACAGCAAAATCAACAAGTTTCGCAAGACCAACACCTAACCCAATACCGATAATCCCACCGACAAGCCCGATAAACCCTGATTCTATCAAAAAGATAAGCAATATATCTCCATTGCTTGCTCCTATAGCTTTCATAATACCTATATCTCTTGTCCGCTCAAGAACAGAAGTATACATAGAATTCATTATACCAATTCCACCGACAATAAGAGAAATCAAAGCGATTCCCACAAACACATACTGGACAATCCCAAGCACCTCATTGATATTCTCCTGTATCTGTTTTGGATTAGTAACCTCAACATCATCTTTTCCATGTCTCTTATTAAGTAATTCTTCTACTTCATCCATAGTCTTATCAATATCATAACCGGCTTTTACAGTAGCGCTGATAGCTGTGACATGATCATCATAACCCAAAAGATCCTGAGCAGTATCAATCGGCATAAACACCATGTTATCTTCCATAGTGTCGCCAATCTTTTCAAATATACCTACAACCTTAAACCTTTGACCTTTTATAGTAAGTTGATTGCCAACATGTATCTTTTTGTCAAATCCTTCATTTGCCAAATCATGTCCTATAACCACAGAATATTTATCACTTTTGTCAATCATCCTCCCTGACGAAAGTTCAAGATCAATCTCTGAAAATGATTTTTCCAAATTCACCGTATATACTCCTCTAAAAGAGCCAAAAGACTTTTCATCTCCATAACCGATAAATGCAGAATTACTTACCACGCTTGTAGCATAATCAATCTCTTTCATATCTTCAATCGCATCCCTATCATCATCAACAAGAGATCCTGAACCACTGGGCAACAGCATATTCCCACTATCGGCAATCATGATCCTGTTAGCTGCAAGCATATCAAACTGACCGCCGACAGCATTTTTAAGACCATTACCAAGAGTTATCAGAGAAATTACTGCAAATATACCGATAATTATACCTATAAGTGTAAGCCAGGATCTAAGCTTTTTCCCAACCAAGTTCTTGGCAGCCATATTCAGATAAGTTCCAATCATATTCATCAATACCTCAGCGCATCCACAGGTTTAAGCTTTGATGCCTGCCATGCGGGAACAGCCCCGGATGCAATACCTACAATTACTGCAAACATTATTCCACCAAATATCAATACAGGATCAACTGTAATTTCAAGCAGCTTAAATCCGGACATCTCAGCAATATAGCCGACCAGATATGATGCAGCAGTACCAAGAGACACGCCAAATACTCCACCTATAAGACCGATTATTCCTGCCTCTGAAACAAATATACTAAGTATATCAGTATTGCTTGCCCCGACAGATTTCATAATTCCTATTTCAGGGGTTCGCTCAATTACAGAAGTATACATAGAATTCATTATACCCACAGCCCCTACCAGCAAAGAAATAAGTGCAACAGATACAAGTATTACTTTGACCACACCAAGAGTGACCTGAAACTGCTCAAGCATCTGCTCAGGTGTGACTATATTGAAATCTTTTTCTCCCCTGTATCTCTCAAGTCTTGTCTCTATTTTATCGCCGACAAGACTTATATTAAATCCATCTTTTATACCGACATCCACATAATGTATATCTTTAGCTCCGTCATTTAGCAGATCCCATGCGTTATCAATTGGTAGTAATATTGACGAATCATCTTGTGAATTCCCGAATTCTTCCATTATACCTACGACTTCAAATTTTTCACCATTGATTTTTATAGAATTTTTTACATCAAGACTTTTCTCAAATAAATCTTCCTTGTAAAGATACCCAACTACAATCTTATACTGGTCTCCTTTTTCAAGAAATCTCCCGGAATATATCTCATAATCATATAATTCAAGCATCAAGTCACCCGACTCAGACGGCACACCACTCATAATAACAGAAATTTTCTCACCTTTATATTCAATCTCAACTCCATATTTCACATAATATGGAAGAGCATAATCAACTCCATTTACACCACTAATAATATCAAGATCATTCTCTCCAAAAGAAATAGCCGTAGATCCACTCTGCATACCTATCGGCATGACCATGACTCTCTGTGACCCCATCTTGTCAAACATTTTGACTATAGCAAGCTCCAACCCATTACTGAGAGCAACGAGAGTGATGATTGCTCCGACACTGACAATTATACCAATTATTGTAAGCCATGATCGCATCTGCCTGGATCTGATATTTCTTAACGCCATTTTGATATTATCAGATCCCATCATATTTCACATCACAAAAACAAAAGCATAAGGATATAAGAAGCAACTGGAAAAGTAAAATTACTCTTCCAGCACCTTGAACTTGTTTCTTGTAAAAAAATACGCAAACGCACCAAATAAGTGAGTCGTCACAAGCAAAACAATCCATATTACCTTTAACCCTTTCTTCTTAAACTTGGATGTTACTGCATCAAAAAGCATAAACACCCAGAATGCAAGAAGTAATATTGCTATCGGCGCAACCATCAGATATGTTGTGATCATAGATTCCTGCTGCACGCTTGATTTTACACCCAGCTCAGCCAATTCTTCTACAGAATAGACTTTCATGTTAAGATACACAGTATCCTCCATCTCTTTATTGAAACTGTCCGCATATACCATCTTAACTTTTAAAGGCAGACTGGACCCTGAAAAATCACTATTGACCTTTATTTCAAACTCAGAGGTTTCAAAATCATCTGAACCGACATTTCCAAGATAATCACTTGATACAGATATAAGATTATAACTCTCTGTGTCAAGAAGTTCAAGATTAAGATATTTTATCTCACTGCTACCTATATTTGACAGACTCAGAATAACCTTACCTCGCTCACCTGCCGCAATAAGTGGAGAATCCTTTATATCAACCTTATATTTTGGAACTGCATTGACAACAAGACTTATTGTATATGATGACTCGATGGTAGTTCCGGAACTGTCTTCATAGTTTACTGATACAGGTATATTATAAATTCCGGAGACTGCATCAGGATCAGCAATAAGATTAAATGTTACAGATCTGCTCTCATCTCCACCAATAATATTTATATGCTTTTCCGGAACTGACTGAAATGGAGAAAATGGAATAGTTGTATCAGAAAAATCCATTGATACCTTCAGATCATAAAGTTTTGACGACTCAAGATTCTTTATATCCATCATAACCTCAGCTACGCTACCGGGACTCAGATAAACAGGATCGCTTACCACATTACTTATCGTAATGATTTTCGTAGAGGTCTGTATATCTATATTAAATACCTCTTCAATCACAATAGTTTTATCTTCGCCCTGATAATAGTTAAGCTTCAGATCGTTTGTTCCCTCAACCGCATTATTATCGACAATTACCCGATACTCAACAACTATTGACTTTTCCTTATCAATTCCAAGAGAGCCAATATTTTTCACGCGGTCATCTTCATCCGCAAGCCTGAATGGATAATTATCTGCAAATTCTATAGTTATCTCATCAGTTCTGCTGTTTCCCGGATTCTCAACCTTTATGAAAACATTGACATATTTTCCTGGTTCAGCCGGCATAGGTTCATACCGCAGCATTGTAAAATCAATCTGCGAACTGCTGGCTGCCATGACTGGTGTACATACAACATTAAGCAACACCATTAGTACACAACAAACCACAATTATTTTATTTATGCTTCTCATATCCTTAAACACCTTTTTTAATTAAATTACATAATAACTATAAACTAATTTTTTCCAATAACAGACTCAGACAATTTACCGTCAACAATCCTGACAACCCGATCAGCATATTTTTTGACTGTAGGATCATGCGTAACCAGTATAATTGTCTTCTTTTCATTTTTATGAAGATCTGATAGCAATTTCAATATTGACTGGCTTGTCTTTGTATCAAGATTGCCTGTCGGCTCATCCCCAAGTATTATATCCGGATCATTAGACAGTGATCTTGCAATAGCAACCCTTTGCTGCTGCCCGCCGGACAACTCATTCGGTTTATGATTATATCTCTTATTAAGCCCAACAATATCAAGCAATTTACGTGACCTCATAATTCTTTTATTTTCATCAACACTCTGAAATGACATTGGAAGCGCTACATTTTCAAGAGCGCTGAGATTTGAAAGCAGATTGAATTTCTGGAATATGAAACCAATAGTCTTACCCCTGATCTTCGCAAGTTCACTCTCTGAAAGTTTGGAAATATCCTGACCATCAAGCCTGATGGTTCCTTTTGAGGGTATATCAAGACAGCCCACCATATTCATAAGAGTAGATTTCCCTGAACCGCTTGGACCCTCAATTATCAGAAATTCCCCTCTACGAACTTTTAGATCAACTCCTCTGAGCGCCTCTACCTTAACCTTTCCCATCTGGTATATTTTCCAGACATCACTAAGATTAAGAATAATATCTCCCTTTCCCTTCATAAACCCTATTAGTACCCAATGCTTAATTAAGATAACTATTAAAAAAAACAAATACAAACAAATAGATTACACCCCACAATTCACAAAATATTAAAAACTATATAAAATTAATTCCAATAATAGATATTAAGTTGAACGCAAATGGATCTTTCTAAAAAATATAATCCGAAAGCTGTCGAAGAGAAATGGCAGGAAAAATGGAAAAAGATGAAGATCTACAGATTTGATAAAAACAACACCAAAAAGAAAATATATTCTATTGATACACCTCCTCCAACAGTATCAGGCAACATCCATATGGGTCATGCCTTCTCATACAGCCACACAGATTTCATAGCAAGATATCAGAGGATGCGGGGGAAAAATGTATTTTACCCATTCGGCTTTGACGACAACGGACTCCCTACAGAAAAATATGTTGAAAAGAAAAGAAAGATAAAAGGTCACAATATGGATCGTCAGGCATTTATTAAGATCTGCCTTGAAGAATGCGAGGATGCCGAAAAATTATTCACTGGACTCTGGACACGGATTGGTCTCTCAGTCGATTGGAACCTTAAATACAGCTCAATTGATCAAAGAGCGCAAAAGACCTGCCAGAAAGCATTTGTAGATTTATATGACATGGGAAGAAGCTACATAAAAGAAGCCCCATCTATATGGTGTCCCGGATGCCGCACAACACTAGCTCAGGTAGAGCTTGAAGACAAAGAATTCGATTCATATTTCAACGATATCATATTTGAACTTGAGAATGGCGAAAAGATAGTTATCGCAACAACCCGCCCGGAACTATTGCCTGCATGTGTTGCAGTAATAGTACATCCAGACAACGAAAAAACAAAATATCTGATCAACAAAAAAGTCAAAGTTCCATTATTCAACAACACAGTAAAAGTTATCGCAGACAAGCGTGTCGATCCTGATAAGGGAAGCGGTATTGTCATGTGCTGTACTTTCGGGGACCAGACAGACATGGAATGGTGGAAAGCGTACAACCTTGAGCTGAAAACTGCAATAACTCCTGCAGGAAAAATGACAGAACTTGCCGGAAAATACAAAGACATGAAAATTGAAGAGGCAAGAAAAGCGATTATAGATGATCTGAAAAAAGAAGGACTACTGATAAAACAAAAACCAATCAAACATACAGTCAATGTTCACGACAGATGCGGTAAACCTATTGAGTTCCTTGTAAAAAAGCAATGGTTCTATAAACTGCTTGACAGGAAAAAGGAATTCCTTGAACAGGGAAATAAGATAAATTGGTATCCAAAATTCATGAAAGTAAGATTTGACAACTGGATAAAAGGATTACAATGGGATTGGTCAGTTTCAAGACAAAGATTTTATGGTATTCCAATACCGGTATGGTACTGCAAAGAATGTGGAAAAGAGTTTCTTCCAAAAACTGACGAACTCCCTGTTGATCCGACAAAAGATAAAGCCCCAGTAAAGAAATGCACAGGTTGTGGATGCAACGAATTCATAGGTGATAAAGATGTCTTCGACACATGGTCCTGTTCATCGCTTACACCCCAGATAAATGCATGGTGGATAGATGAAACAGGAAATAAGAACATCTGCAAAAAGATATACCCATTCAGCCTGAGACCTCAGGCGCATGATATAATAACATTTTGGGCATTCAACACTGTAGTTCAGTCACTCTATCACAACAAATCAATACCCTGGGAAAACATAATGATCAGCGGACACGCGCTTGACCAGAATTCACAGAAAATGTCAAAGTCAAAGGGAAATGTAGTAGAACCACAGGAAGTCCTTGATAAATTCTCAGCAGACGCGCTCAGATTCTGGGCAGCCGGAACAAAACTGGGAGATGATCTGCCATACCTTGAAAAAGATCTTAAGACAGGTCTAAAGTTCGCAAACAAGATTTGGAACGCATCAAAATTTTCAATCATGCATCTGGAGGATTATAACTTCAAAGCAAAAGACATCAAATTATTTCCTGCAGATCACTGGATACTCAACAAGATGAATGAAACAATCAAAAATACTACAGATTCATTTGAAAAATATGCTTATTCAAAAGCAAAAAAACTGACAGAATATTTCTTTTTGGTTGATGTCTGCGACAATTACCTTGAGATAGTAAAAGACAGACTATATAATCCTCAAAATTATGATCAACAGTCAAGACTTGCAGCCCAATATACACTATATCAGATAATACTTAATTCTCTGAAGATGTCTGCGCCAATCACTCCATATGTTACAGAAGAGACATACCAGCTCTACTTTGCAAAAGCTGAAAAAATAGAAAGTATTCATATATCACCTTGGCCTGAAGAACTGAAAAAAGTTGACAAAAAACAGGCAGATATAGGTGAGCTGGCCATAAAGATTGTTGCAGCAATAAGAAAATTCAAATCAGACAACAGAATGGCGCTTAACGAGAAACTTAGCGAAATAATAATACAAGCGCCAAAAGAACTTCACAATGAACTCAAAACAATTGAGCCGGATATAAAAGGCGCAGTAAAATCAGAAAAACTCATACTTAGAAAAGCAGAGCACAAGATTGAAGGTACAGATATATTATTCAGCATAAAGACCTGAATTATTAGATTTGAATAATTCACTGAACCCTCTACCTGAACAGATATTTGCCAGGAGAAGATTCTTCTCACTTTTGTTCAACAAATTCCCCTTATAAATAACCCTATCACTCTTATCAACAAAATCAATCGCTTTTTGTCTTGGTTCTGCAAAAGGATTTATAGCAAGACGACGATCATTGCATTCTCTTAGATGATCATAAATCTTATGATACGCAGCAATTTCATGCTGACAGAATAAGTTGATATTATTCACATATTTGCTGTACAGGTTTCCCTCAT
>DAOVWP010000135.1 GCA_030636615.1 Candidatus Nanohaloarchaea archaeon | reverse complement strand
TTATCATAAACACCCTTTAAGACAGCAAGAGTCTGTTTCGGATCTCCATATAGAAGTATAGAATTTTTTCCTCTATCAAAAAGATCTTTACAAAGGTAGTCTATATCTTTTTCTGTCGTACTTACCATATTGTAGATGTGATTGACTAAATTTTAAAAAGGTTTTTACAATCTACTATTTGTTTCTTTTTACTGAAAGGATTCCCATCCAAAGAAGGACAAAAATTCCAACAACAAAAGCAATTTCCTGCAAAGGTATGGTATTATTAAGTTTCTGAAAAACCGGGAGAATTGCAAATATACCACAAACACCAAATATTGCAAGCAATCTGTATAATGTAAAATCATTGTTATTTTTCTTCATAAGCATATATTAACAAATGATTGTTTTTATACTTTGGGTTATATGTTTCTAATCAAAGATAAGCATCAAGATCTTCTTCTGTCTGTTTATCATCTTTGCGATATTCTTTTGAAGCGTCTTCAAGAGATCGGGAATGATCTGGCTCAGTTGATCTGCGCTCCCTTACCTTTATCAGAGTGGGAACATTAGTCGCCTCGCCAATAATAAAGGCTTCTCCAACTCTCAGACCTGGCAAAGTCCTTATAGCATCCTGCGACATACCCTCAGAAGAGTTTGCAATGTGCTGGAGATCGTTCGGGTTTGTGATCCTCATGATAATATGTGTATTGCACTGCGAGATCGTGGTCGTAGATAGGCGTTTCGGTCGCTGGGAGATCAGCACAAGCCCTGAATAGAATTTTCGTCCTTCTCTTGCAATACGCTCAATTATCGGTTTTGCGACAGCGCCTTTCATCGCCTCGGGAGCAAAGTTGTGCGCCTCTTCGATCATAAATACATATGGAGGAACTTTACGCTGCTGTCTTGATCTGAACAGTCTTTGGGCAAGATATCCTACAATTATATCTCTTTTGCGATAACTCAGAACAGAGTCCAGATCAATTATAATAAGATTGCCCTGTTTTATGTCAGATAATGGTGGATAATTGAAGTCTGCAAAGATATTCATGCGGGCAAGGTCTTCAAGATGCGCTATGATTGAGGTCTTTGTCGTATCTTTTATCGCTTCATCAGACAAGATGTGGTGTATCAAATCCTTAAGATTGTACTTTCCGGATTCCATCGTCTCTTTTCGCAGATATGACATGACCCTGTCAAGTTCGCGGATCTGGAGCGGTGAAACCTCACCATTGATAAAGCCAGCCAGATCCCTTGCGACCATACCGGAAATGTTGATGCGTATATCTTTGCCGTTGATGATCTTTACCCTTTTCATATAATTACGATCTTTTGCAAATGAGCTGTATTCACTGTGGGAATCTATCATAACAACAGCAACCTGACCATGCTGTTCTTCCCGATCAAGAAGTTCCTCTATAAGCACAGATGTCAGATAGGATTTGCCTGAGCCGCTCATGGCAAGGATTGCAAGATGTTTCTGGAAGAGTTTTGTCATGTCGATCTTTGCGGATATGTCCTGAAATTCAAGCAGACCAAGATCAAGACCTGTGTCTGAGTTGAGGCCAAGGAACTTTATGACAAGTTGTTTTTCTGCAACAAATACTTCATTTCCCGGAGATGGTGGAAATTTCGGTCGGTTTATTATATTGTCTGAGCTGATGCCAAGAACTTCTGCTCTTGCTACAAGGGATTCCCAACGGGATACAGGAAGTATATCTTTCATTGCAAGACCTGATCGTTCATATTCTGTGACCGAGCCAGGATTTTCGAAGTACCTGTTTGATTTGATTATCTCATCTAT
>DAOVWP010000034.1 GCA_030636615.1 Candidatus Nanohaloarchaea archaeon | reverse complement strand
TTATTATGCACTTTTATTATATAATCGCGGAACTAACTAATGTTGGATTTTATGATCTGGTACATCCAGTTGCACTGTTCTTTGCTATCACATATGCAGTATTGAAACGGTTTGGGATATTCCATGGCGAGAAAGTTGGTGATATAATACCGACACTGATATCAATTACAGTTGCTATATATGCAACATTATATACTCCTTTCGGGCAGAATTTAGGTGTATGGCTTACCCAGATGTTCGGAAA
Organism: Candidatus Nanohaloarchaea archaeon; assembly: GCA_030636615.1. GTDB lineage: Archaea > EX4484-52 > EX4484-52 > EX4484-52 > GLR71 > DAOVWP01. The sequence goes on along the minus strand of DAOVWP010000034.1, from coordinate 6,712 downwards.
GATGGGGAGTGTGCTTGCAGGAGTACTTGTTTTTGTAGTTCTTGTTGGTATGACTGGGTTTAATTTCCCAGAAATGTTAAAGGGCACTGGAAAAGGCAGATATAAATACAACAATATAGCAGTAATAATATGTCTGCTTGTTGCTTTGGCAATAGTTTACACTTCAGGATTTGATGTCTCAGGGAATTTCAATATAGATATAACATCAGAATCTATGCTTACTCTGCTACTTCTTGGCGGTGTTGGTCTAGTCATATATTTTGTGACCAGGAAAAAAGATGATGACGGCGATGGTTCAGGAGGAGGAGAAGATACCACAACTGTAACAGAAGAAAAACCTCCTGAAGAGAAAAAGAAATAATTATTAATAAATAATGAAAAAATAAGGTGAAAATTTGATGGATCTTTATGCACTAATTGGAAATCTACAAACACTAGGATTTTTTGATGTTGTACTGCCGTTTACACTGTTTTTTGCGGTAATTTATGCAGTTATTATGCAATTCGGAATATTTACTAAGGAAAAAACCGGATCAAATACAATACCTGCGATAATCTCTATCTGTATGGCATTCTTCGCAACAGCTTACACACCATATGGTATGACTTTTGGACCATATCTTGTAGAGTTGTTTGGAAAAGCAGGAACTGTGATGGCATCAATGCTTGTATTTATAGTGCTTCTTGGGATGACTGGTATCCAGTTTAAAGATGGAGGTCTTGGTGATCTTATAAAAAGCAAGTATATAGTCGGAGCAATCCTTCTTATATCAATAATAATATATGTCACTACAGGAGCTACCGGAAGCGGAGTAAATTTCTCAAACATATTTTCGGGAACAAACAGCGAGACTGTCGGGACAATTACACTGTTGGCTCTTATTGGCGCTGTGATCTGGTTTGTTGTGAAAGGTGATACACCTCCTAAAACTGGTGGATCCGGATCAACAACAGGAGATGCAGCAAAAGGAAAAGATGGATCATAAGAAAAACAAATAAACTGAGATGATAAAATAATGGGATTTGAGATATTCATAGGAAACCTTGAAAAACTGGGTTTCTATGATTTCTTTCTCCCTTTTATTCTTTTTATGGCAATAACCTATGGTGTCCTTTCTAAGTATGAACCGTTTCGAAAAGATGGCGGAGAATCCACTGTTTCAATAAACGGTGTGATTTCAATTGTAATCAGTTTCTTCATAATAAATTATACTCCTATCGGTTTCTATTTCAGTGAGCTTTTTGCGCTGATGGCAACAGTTGTTGCAGGAATACTTGTACTTACCATAATTCTCGGTATGTTTGGAGTAGATGTGAAAACTCTGTTTGTTGATAAAGGAAATGTCAGCAAAAACAGAGGGCTTATAATATTTGCAATTGCAGGAATTATTACACTTGTTATATTTTTGGTTTCTGCATCACATTATCTTGGTTTCAGCCTCCTTTTTGGTGGGATATCTGTTGATCAGGATCTGCTGTTTACATTCTTTGTGCTTATTGTAATGGGAGCAGTAGTATATCTGATTGTAAAAGATGGGAATAAAGGAGGAGAGTAATCATTTTTGCTGAATTTATCGGGAATCTTAATGTCTTAGGATTCTATGAATTCCTGTTTCCGTTCATATTTATAATGGCGCTTTCTTTCGGGCTTCTCAGTAAACATAAACCGCTTGGAGAAAGTGTTTCTATAAATGGTGTACTCTCTATATGCATTGCATTTTTCTGCATAAATTATACGCCAATAGGGATATTTTTGACCCGCTCACTTACATATATGGCAATGTTTCTTGCTCTGCTGATGATTATGATATTCATCATGGGGATGATGGGGATCAGTACAGGAGGCGCTTCAGGCAACAAAAGTATTATCTGGGCACTTATGATTATCAGCATATTGATATTTCTTAGCGCTGGAGGCAGCGCAATATTCGAGGGGATAGGGAGTGGAAGCATGTCTATGCTAATCTTTGTAATAATATTAATAGCTATGATATTCATGATTGGCAAAAAGACGACAACATAGACCAGCTTATTCTTTTTCTGTGGCAGGCGATTCATGTTTTATAGTTGATACTGGAGAAGGAGAAACAGTCTTATTTTTTGCAGATTTTATCATTGCAACAGACTGCCGGACCTCTTCGACAAGCTGGGGTACGATGTCTTTGAAAGCTTTTTCAACACTGTTTATCTTTGGCTCAAGATCGTCGAGGTTTGTCTGGAACTGCTGAAGGTTTGTGTTTACAGAGGATATCCGATCATCAATCCTGTTCTCAAGAAGCCTTATAGACTTATCAAGGTCAGATATCTCTGATTTTATGTCAGTATTAGAGTCTTCGATAGATTTGACCAGACCCTTAAGAGAAGTAATACGATCTTCCACTACGCGCTCAACCATTGCCTCAATCTCATCCGGGCCAGGCATATCTGATACCGGCTCAGGATCAAGTTCTTTTGGTTTATGAAATGTTTCCAGCTTGAAATCAGTCTTTGGTTGTCTAAGCATGCCATCGCTTGTTATCGGTCTGTTATCCACCTTTGATTTTAGAGCTCCGGATAAGGCGGAATCTATCTGATCAAAACTGTAGCCTTTAGATTTAAGTGTTTTTATGATTTCAGCTTCAGGTATACCTTTTGAAGAATAATCAAGTACAAGAGCTTTAAGATCACTATTTTGGTCTTGCTGGATTGGAGCTGCTGGAGTAAATTGCTGCGGCGCAGGCGATGAGTTATTTGCAGGAAGCTGGGGCGCAGTCGAAAGAGGTGATGCGAAATCGGAATTTTGAGAATCTGATTCTACATCGTCCTGAGACGGTTTGGATTTCTTCAATCGCCCGAAAAGCTCGAATTTAAATCCCATATAATCACTATTATTCAAAAAGATTATTTAAATGATACGTGTTCTCTGATCAATTCCTCTACTTCTTTGCGTGTTATAAACTTTGATGTGAGAGGAGTTATAAGTTCAATATACTCGCGAAGTTCTGCAAGTTCTTTTCTTGAAATCATTTTTTTGATGTGGATATTTAGCTTTTTTATGTCAACTTCGCCGTTAGTGAGCCTGTCTCCAAGCGCTTTAGTATCCTGCTGTATTGCGCCAAGATCTTTGTTTACATTTTGGATATCTTCCATCAGGCGTTTTTCCACAACATTGAGTCTGTCTTCAATATTATCCTGCTTCTCTTCAAGAACTCTTATCCTACGCGTGTTATCATTAAGCCTGCGGGACATCTCATTAAGCATAGTATTTGGGGTATCCCCCTCTTTGTGTTTAGATCCAAAATCCATCAGCATCGACCAACAACTAAAAAAGTTAGCAGGAACACTATTCTATAATAAGTTGAGGTTGTGACCATATATATTTTGCGGTAGATGCAATTACTGCGCAGTAAAGGGAAATTTATTAATCAGAGAAGACAAAATAGTTCTATGGTTGTATGCGACTATACATTTGATGAGGACAGCGGAAGATTAAAGGTCAATTGCCTTAACTGTATATATGGAGCGTCAATAGAAGATTATCCGTCATGTATGGCCCGATCCGTTGACAAGTTGATAGAGTTGAAAAAGGCAGACAGAGTTGTGCTTCTGCAGTCAAGAGAATTTGAATATGATGCTCATCAGACAAGTATGCTTAATGAGATTGCTAAAGCCATAGTGTATCTTACAAAAAGAAACAGGGTCAATACACCGTCAAATCTCTATACTCCCGGCACTTCTGAACAGTTATTAGCTGAGTGGAGCGCATTTCTTAATGAGATACTGACACATATGATCAGCGAAGACCCTATAGGAGCTTATGTCAAGATAAAAAGGGAGATCAGATCAATTGAACAGAAAATTGAGACACTTCCCCCAAATCTTGCTTCAGCATACCAGAAATATGTTGATAATGCCCTTAAAGTCATTGAGAAAATTCTTGGACACACAACAATCATAAAACTCTCAAAAGATCATCTTGTCGGATATAATGTGGGAGATAGGACATTATACAGGGAGATATTCCACCCGACGATAAGACCTAATTTCATGCTTACGAGGTATATGCTGACCCCACCTAAAAATGCGAAAAAGATTGATGAGTATTTTACAAAAGATGGCATAAAGATACAGATATATACAGTGCCTGATCAGATACAGAAACTGTATCACATACTTCCGCCAGAGTTCAATCTCAAGGAAGAGGAATATACTATACTTGACGCTGCAAGAAGGTATATGGGTGCGCATAAACCAAAAGATACAGATTTTGCCGACCCTAAAAAGATGAGAGATATATTTAGCGATATAGGAAAGGATCTGTTGTTTGATCTGGCAGAAAATGCAAAGATTGAACTGTCAGGTGAAAATCTTGATATACTGGCAAACATACTTACCAGATATACTGCAGGTTATGGTATACTAGAGATTATTTTAGGTGATCCGGAAGTGCAGGATCTCTATCTGAATGCGCCAATGGGAGATTCTCCAATTTTTTTATATCATGGTAAATATGAGGAATGTATCACTAACATTGTGCCTACACAGGAAGATGCGGAAGCATGGGCGACAAGGTTCAGGATTGAGTCTGGAAGACCGCTTGATGAAGCAAATCCTGTACTTGATACAGAAATAGAAGTTCCGGGAGGAAGGGCAAGGGTTGCTGCAGTGACAGAATCCCTGAGTCCAAGCGGGTTGTCATTTGCACTGAGAAGGCACAGAGACAAACCATGGAGTTTTCCGCTTTTCATAAAAACAAAGATGATTACACCACTTGGAGCGGGGTTGTTGAGTTTTTTGATTGACGGAGCACGCACAATGCTTATTGCCGGAACAAGGTCAGCAGGTAAATCATCTTTTCTTGGAGCTGTTTTGACTGAGTTGATGAGAAAGGTAAGGATTGTCACAGTAGAGGATACACTTGAGTTGCCTATATCTGCACTCAAGGGACTGGGGTATGATATACAGTCGCTTAAATCCCGTTCAATCATCACAAATGTTGAGTCTGAAGTGTCAGCAGATGATGCAATAAGAACTTCACTGCGTCTGGGAGATTCGGCGCTTATAATAGGTGAGGTAAGATCACTTGAAGCAAAAGCGCTTTATGAATCGATGAGAATCGGCGCGCTTGCTAACCTTGTTGCGGGAACGATACACGGTGATTCTGCATACGGGATATTTGATCGGGTAGTCAATGATCTGGAAGTGCCTGCAACAAGTTTCAAGGCAACTGATATCATAGTGATTACAAGCAGGCTTAAGACCTCTGATGGACTCAGGACTTTCAGAAGAGTCACTGCAATTGTTGAAGTCACAAAAGACTGGGAAAAAGATCCGCAAAGGGAGAAAGGGTTTCAGGAACTTATGAAATATAATGCAAAGACAGATATATTGGAGCCGACAGAGAGACTGCTTAATGGAGAGAGTTACATACTTAACCAGATAGCAAACAACACAAGAGAATTCAGGGATAACTGGTCAGCTGTGTGGGATAATATTAAACTCAGGGAAAAAGTGAAGAAAACTATTGTTGAATATTCCGACAAATTCAATTATCCTGAAATGCTTGAAGCGGATTTTACTGTAATTGCAAACGGGAAGTTTCACCTGATCTCTTCTGATGTGCGTGACCAGTACGGGTCTCTTGATCCGGAAAGAATTTTCGCGTTGTGGGAAAACTGGCTTAGATCAGAGATAACTGAGCGGATACGGAAAAAGGAGATAATGGAGAGTTAAGCAGTTTATATATAGCAGGTCCTGACAATTATTTAATGATTAGCTATGGCTTTTGATCCGAAAAAACCAGAAGATGCGAAAAAAATCGAGAAGGAAAAGTATCTGGAAGAGATAAGAAAAGCTTTAGCAGGATATGAAGCAGGAGAAGATGACTTTTCCAATCCTTCAGGGAATAAAGAAGTAAAAGGAAGGAAAACAAGATCATATAAAATTTTTAAGGAAGAAGAAGACTCAAGATTTATCCCTAAAACGAAATATGAAAAACTGTGCGGTTTCTTTGAAAATAAGTTTGAGGTCACGGTCGATGAAAAGGTCTCTGAAAAATTACAAAAAGATATAGATTTTTCCGGCCTGATAGTCACGCCAAAAGGTGTAATAAATAGCGCCGTTGCTGTAGGTATAATCATATTCATATTTTTTATTGCTCTTATGTTCTCTCTTGGTGTTGTTGATAATATGTGCATCAGTGAAACCGGTGTGGATGAATCCGGTGATGTGGTTTATCTTTGTGCTAAGAATATGGCTATGGGTCCAAACCCAATCAGCCAGAGGGTTCTACCCAGCGGTATAAGGACAATTATGTTGATTTTAGGTCCTATTATCGGATTCTTGATTTTTCGATATCCACAGAACAGGGCAACAGTAGTAAGGATTAAGAGCGGGGGAGAACTTGTAATCGGAGTCTTATATATTATAGTTTTTCTGAAGAATAGACCAAATCTTGAAGGAGCGATCAGGTTTGCTGTGGAAAATACTTCGGGAAAATTTTCGGATGATCTGAAAAAATTGTTGTGGGATGTTGAAAATGGGAAAATAAGCAGTCTGGATGATGCTCTTGCTGATTATGTCATGGTGTGGAAGGATTATAACAGAGAGTTTGTTGATGCAATTGAGTTGATAAGGTCGTCTATGCATGAGGCTAACCCAATAAGATGTGAAAATCTGCTTGACAAGGCAATGGAGTTTATATTAAGAGGAACCGACGATAAGATGAAACATT
>DAOVWP010000027.1 GCA_030636615.1 Candidatus Nanohaloarchaea archaeon | reverse complement strand
TCTGATTAAATCATATCTGATTTAAGATAGACCTTATCAATATAATTGCTATAGGCACAAAATGAACTATTGTGGCAACTGATATGCCGACAAGTATGCCTATAAATGCTTCTATAGGTTTGTGACCAACCCTTTCAAGAAGTTGGTATTTTGGGTTTTTCATTATTTTGTTAAGGATCTTTGCATGAACACCGATCTCATATCTTGAGTTGATTGCATCGTTTACTGTTGTAATCGCAAAGATTAGAGAAAATATTAAAAGAGTGGTTATTCCTTCTGTAAAATATATGGCTACTACAAGAGCGCAAACTGAAGATGAATGTGTGCTTGGCATACCGCCATGAGACAGAAGGAAAGATTTAAAGGTCTGTTCATCTGAAGCAAGAAACTTGAGAAACATTGAAGTAAGAAAAGCCAGAACAACACTTATTATTATCGGGTTTGTAATGAGTATGATCAGATCTGAACCGAGAGTCATAATAATGGTTTATGTCATAAAGGTATTTAAATGCATCAAAAAAAATTTATATCCTGGAGATCATAAGGTGATATTATGTATGATCCGCAAAAGGCACACTATATTGTTGTAACCGGAATCATAATCAAAGATGGCAAGTACCTGATTGCTAAAAGAGCATCAAGTGAGAAAGCTTTTCCTGACAAATGGACTGTCCCCGGCGGTAAGCTGGAGATGGACGATTATACAAAAAGAGAAAGAGATACTTCTGCGCACTGGTATAATATTTTTGAAAACCTGCTAAGAAGGGAAGTTCTGGAAGAAACTGCTCTTGAGATCAAAAATATAAGATATCTGACAAGTATGTGTTATATCCGATCTGATAATATCCCTACAATAATTGTTAGTCTTTTTGCTGATTATATTGAAGGAGAGGTCAAACTCTGCAAGGATCTTACAGAATATGCGTGGGTCAGTCTTGAAGAAGCAAAAAGTTATGATCTGATTGAGGGGATCTATGAAGAACTGGAGATGCTTGATCGACATCTGAGCGGAGACAATCTTGGGAGTTGGGAGAAGAGATAATAAAAGATATTATCTTCTTCGTCTGTTGTTATTAGATGACCTGTTATTATTAGATGATCTATTGCTATTATTAGATGATCTTCTTTTCGGAGCATCTCTTCTGGATCTAGGGTTTTTTCCGCGAGAAGGACCTGGACTTTCCCGTTGAATCTTTATTTTTTCAACAACAGGAGGTTTTACTTTCTTTATAGAGAATGAACTATGCTCTTTTAAAATCTTTGAGAAATTATCATAATCATAGTCGCATAATATGTTAATAACTATGCCTTCTTCTCCTGCTCTTGCAGTTCTTCCAATCCTGTGGACATAATCTGTCGAATCGCTTGGAAGATCATAATTATATATGTGCGAAATGTTTTTGATATCAATTCCTCTTGCAGCAACATCAGTGCAGACCAATATCTTTTTCCGGCCTTTCTTAAAATCATTGATTGTCTTTGTTCGATGGTTCTGAGAATAACCACCATGCAATGCCTCGGCGTTAATATCATTCAATTTTAAATTCTTGACAATCAGATCAGTATTCCTTCTGGTATTGCAAAAGATCATGATCATATTAGAAGTTTCATTTTTTAACAAATGAACAAGCATTGATAACTTTAGGGCTCTTGGTATATCATAATAAATCTGTTTAAGCTTTGTCTGGTCAACCTGCTTTTCTGCAAAGACCTTTATAGGATTATCCAGATATTTCTTTGATAATTTTTCTATCTGTGGAGGTATGGTTGCTGAGAAAAACAGTACCTGTTTCTTCTGCGGACATGACTTCATAATTTTTTCAATATCTGCAATAAAACCCATATCAAGCATCCTGTCAACTTCGTCCAGCACAAACATACTGATTTTTGAAGTATTGACTGTGCCTCTCTGGAGATGATCATTAAATCTTCCAGGTGTGGCTATTACAACCTCTGCGTGTCTTAGCGCTTTGATCTGAGAATTTATTGCTGTACCTCCATAAACTGCGAGAACCCTAAGTTGCTTGCCTTGTGCCAGCATAGAGATGGATTCTTTGACCTGTTCTGCAAGTTCCCTTGTAGGTGTAATTATCAATGCCTGTAATCCCTGCTTTGGCACGACCTTTTCAACTATTCCGCAGCCGAAAGCCAGAGTCTTTCCGGAACCGGTTGCAGATTCTCCAAGTATATCTTTTCCTTCCAATATTGGAGGAATTGATAGTTCCTGAATCTTTGTAGGGTTCTTAAACCCAAGCTTAGTGATGGATCTATGTAAATCGTCGCAGAAATCAAACTTATCAAAAGTAATCATTTTTATCCTTATCTGTGTGTTATAGGTGTGTTTATGTGTGATTGAATTGCACCTGCATTTAGAAAAAATAACCACTAAGGGCAGGTGCTTGTTCATTATTAATATAATAATTTTTAATTTAAATGATTAAATTCAAATAAAAAAAGTATTACATGCAATATCTTATTTAAGACTTATAGCTTATTAATTATTCTTTTGTAACATTAACAGCTTTTGGTCCTCTGTCTCCTTATTCAACTTCGAGAGTTACTACGTCTCCTGCTTGTAGAGTAGTTCCTTACTTAAATGCAGTTTGGTGAACAAAATAATCTTTTTCGTCGTCACCAATAATAAAGCCAAATGCTTTCTGTTCGTTGTAAAATTTTACAGTTCCTTTCATTTTTAATTACCTCATTTTTAAGAATTATTACTAATCCTTATATTTTTTCAGAAACAGGTTAACAAATACTCCAAATTTTTAATTAAGATCTACTGTTAAAATGTATCTAACATATATTTAGACAAAGAACATATATATAAATGTTTCTATGGTTTTTGTGAAATTAAGGGTAAAATATAGATTTAAAGCAACGAAAAGCTTTTTAATTATCAGAAATCAAGTATATATTAAGGGGGAGATTTGTAATATCTACAACAAAAAGCAAACAAAAGGATTTCGCTGGTCTGGATATAGAATTATTGACACTTTATGACCTGGTTATTTCTGAAAATTTTAATGTTGATAAAGTCACTGCTGAATCTTATGTTACCAAATCTATACCCGGCCATTTAATTATGGTTGGTGACAGTCCTTCTGCATATGACTTAGGTTATAGTTCAAAGATTATAATGGATGTCACACCGCAGACACCAGAGATTCCAATAAAAAAACTTAAGTTTGATGGATTTTCAGCAATTCGCGCAGGAGATCATATTTGCGCAAAAATACCAGTATATACAGAAAAAAAAATAGAGGATAGTGGAGATTGTAATGAACTATATAATATAGGTAAAATCTTTTATTTTGAGAGAGATTTAAATCCTGAAGAGTCTGCGATTGAGCTGTCAATATATTCTCCTGATAGAGGAAAGATAGTACGGAGCGATCGGGCAATAGATTATGAACGATTTATCAAAAAATAGAGGTACTCAAAAACAGTCTGTGTTTTTATTGAATGGGACCCCGGAGATTTGAACTCCGGTCAGAAGACCCCCAGCCTCCCAGGATCACCAAGCTACCCTAAGGTCCCATCCATGACAATATAGTTTATCAACTTCAACTTATTTAAGAGGTAAGTGATAATTATATTCTATGAGCATATTTACAGTTATCCCCCGATTCATTATTTCAGGATATAAGGAGAAAGAAATATCTAAAGAGCGGATGAGCGAGGATATGCAAAAGGTTGCGCAATATATGAATAACCTTAATGAGAATCAACTGTATCTATATAAGAATGTCCGCGAACTTAAAGCGGGTTTTGGAAAGATTGATAAGATGCATAAACAGATCCAGAAGATATCTATAGAGGTCAAAAAAGTCATCAAAGAAGATAAACAGTTGAGCGTGTCAGATAAACATATACAGGATTTAAATGAGATCTCTTCACAGATACAAATACTTAACAGGAAGCATGAGTTGATAGAGAATAAGATCAAGAGTATTGAGAAGGATATAGATAAAAATATTGATAATAAGAAAGATGTTGGTTTTCTTGCGGAAACGGTTTTTACACTGCATAATAACCAGAGAAAGATAATCAGTAAGATAATTGATCTGACAGATCTGCATGATTCTGTAAATGCAAGAATTAAGAATGCGCATGAGCGGACAGTTGAGATGGTAAAAGATGTTGAGCGGGCCCTTTCAAAGGAAGAAGTAGTTGAAAATATAAAAGAGCATCTTGATCATGTATCAGCCCATACAAATCTGCATGCAAGCGCGATTGTAAATGTAAGACGAAGGTTGTCGGAAGTTGAGAAGATGAAAGGGTTCAGCCCTAAGATCATTGACCTCTTTACAGACAATGAGAAACATATCATGCTGATTGTTGCAAGGGCAAGAAAACCGCTGAACTATAAGGAAATGTCTGTAAAGAGTGGATTCAAAGACAAGACTGTGCAAAAGATTGTCAGCTCTATCACAAAAAGGTGTAATCTGATGCAATCAAAGAGTGTCGGTGACAAGAAACAGAAATTTTTCTGGATAGACTCTAAATACAGGAAGGATGTTGTGACATATATCAATAGAAAAATGGGAAAAGTCAAGCTCAGTTGAGTATTTTCATATCAACTGCTATCCTGAACTGGCAGATGCCGATATTGCCGCACAGCCGGTGATCCAATATCTTTATCTTTTTGTTGTGATCATTCGCCAATTTTTCCAGTCTTTTGAAAACGGTTTCGATCTCTTCTTCAGGAGTAAATGTGTAAAGGTTTATGATTCCACCTTTTTTGATTTTTTCAAGGGCAAGATCCAGGAAATCTTCTGCATCTTTCGGCGCAGGCATGATAATCCTGTCATACTTTTTTTCCAGTTTTGGAACAAGATCTGCAACTGATCCGATCTCAAAGGTAATTCTACCTTTAAGCTTGTTGAAAGCTATGTTTTTTTCGAGATATTTTGCTGCATCCGGGTTTATCTCAATGGCATGGATTGTGACATCTTTTTTTCTTGCAATGTTTATCGGGAAGGGGCCGATACCTGCAAACATACATAGAATCTGTTCTTTGTCTTTTACCTGATCTGTGATCCTCTGCCGTTCTGTACCGAGTTTTGATGAGAAATAGGTCTTGGTCGGGTCAACCATAAAACGACAGGTGTTCTCTTTGTATTCTGTCTCAGTCCGGTCTCCGAATAGAAGTTCATAATCTGCAAGACGATATTCTCCTTCAATATCTCCTGTTTTGCTGAGAACAACTTTAATGTTGCTGTGAAGAGAAGCAAGAGTCTGCGCAATCACTTTTTTATAGCTGGTCAGCTCAGGAGCTATATTTATTATAGCTATGTCGCCTATGATCTCAAAGGAACGGGGGATATATGTGTGATATTTTTGCGGGATCTTTTCTTTGAGAGCTGTTTTCAGATTCATAGAATTGTATTATATTGAAAATCTTTTTATAGTAGTATATCCCAATATATAACTATGTACGAAGCACTATTGATTATGGCACTTACAGTCGTTGCAACTATTTCGATGGTTATTGGAATTGGAGAACTTATGGAATCAAAGGAATCAAAAGATATGAGTATGGAAACTATGCCAAATGTGGCAGAACAGAGCGGAACAGGTATGAGCGGTTCAGAAGCCTCTATGGCTGAAGGTGAACCGGGAACCGGTATCAGTGAGATTGATCTTGTTTATAATGATCGCATGTCAAGAATTGAAGGTTCAAAAATCAAAGGTATAAGGAAAGAAGGAAATAACCTTATACTTGAGATGATGGATGAAGTACCAGCAGCGCCAACTGAAAATGAGGAAAAGATGGTGGATGCAATAAAAAATGATGATTCAACAGATATGCCTGAAAATAGCATGGAGAACAAACCAGTGATGGAAGATACACCTGCAATGGAACCGCATGTTGAATCAGCAGATAATGAGAATAAAGAAGTAAACCTGATGGACAAAATTAAGAAAATGACGAAGATGGATTAATGTTGCTTTGTTATCTTAGTAAGTGCCAATAGTTTGTGAGATAAATTCTGACTGTCTATGCAGTCAGTTTTTGTCTATATTCTTGTAAAGATATATAAAATTTCGCTCAGTGCTGATATTTATGCTTTATCTAATAGGTATAGGTATTGAAAATGAGATGGGACTTAGTCTAAGAGCTCTCAAGATTATGGATGAAGCAGACCATATATTTGCGGAATTCTATACATGTCCTATTGATTTTGATAAAAACAAGATTGAAAATGTAATCGGGAAAAAGATAAAAGTGCTTGACCGGAAGGGTGTTGAGGAGACTTCATGGATACTTGATGCGGCAAAAATGGGCAAAACTGTGTTTCTTGTCGGAGGAGATCCGCTGGCTGCAACAACGCACAGCGAGATTGTTAAGGAAGCGCGCGAAGAAGGTGTAAAAGTTAAGATCATACACAATTCATCTGTGTTCAGCGCTGTGGCCGAGGCAGGACTTCATCTATATAAATTCGGAAAGACTGTAAGCCTGCCTTTTCCGAAAGAAGGATATTTCCCGGATTCCCCATATTATAATATTTTTGAAAATTCTGAGAAGGGACTTCATACTCTATTGCTTCTTGATATCGGAATGAGCGCCAACAAGGGAATTGAATTGCTTCTGGAACTGGAAGAGAAGTGCGGAAAAGAGTTATTTTCAAAAAAGAAGAAAATTATCGTGTGCGCACATCTTGGAGAGAAAAGTTATATCAAATACAGTACAATGGCTGATCTTTTGAAAAGAGATTTTGGTGATCATCCACATTGCATCATTGTGCCTGGAGAAATGCATTTTCAGGAAGAGGAGTTTTTGAAACAGTTGGAGTGATTATTATGAATGCAGTTGAAACATATAAAGAACTGATTGAACAGACCGGAGTGTGGCTTGATAAAGCTGAAAATATTGAAATTTTTGCGCATGACCCGAAAGGAGAAGAGTTTAAAGAGAATATTGAGGCATACATAACTGATACCGGGCACTTTATACATAAAGGAGATTTCGTGCGGGCATTTGAAGCAATTGTATGGGCATGGGCATGGATTGAGATTGGCAGTGATACAGGGATTATTTCAGTCAAAGATATAAATAAGAAAGAGTAAGTTATTCTTATGGAAATTTATTCTGCAGTATTGTGGATGTGTCTGACATCATTTATATTGATTACTTCGAGTATCGGTCTTCTTGTAAGGAAGAATGTAAAAGATAAAAAGCTGAGAAGAAATTAAATATATATAGTATTTCTGCAAATTAGAGGTATGGTTGACAGCCTCACTTATATGTTCTATTTTGTTGTAGTCGGTATGCTGTGCGGGATAGTATGGTCGCTCAAATTTATCGTAAGACTTGAGAGAAAGATTGAACTTCTTGATAATAAGATTGAACGGCTTCTTGAGAGAGTTGAGAAAGAGGTTGAACAGGAAGAGAAGGAGATTCAGGACATTAAAGAGTCTGAAGGAGTTCTTGATGACAGTTTTGAGCAGAGAATTAAAAAATTATAATTATTCTTTCCTTTTAAAATCTCCTCTGGCCTCGTTTTCTACACCAAAGTAATCCAATACTTTTGTAACACTTTCAGGTGTGAGTTTGTCTGAAAGTTCTCCAGTATTAAGTTTTCTTACAGCAATCTGTCTCTGGACATCTCTTTGATTGTTGGGTTTTACACCAAAGGAGGATATGTCTGCCAGACCATACTTCATTTTGTAAAACTGTTCTCTTCCCTCTTTGTCTATATCTTTTATGAATTTTTTGTAGTTGTCTGATGGAGATGAGACAAGCCATTTTATGAAGATATATATTACAAAAATTGTAATTATGCCGGGAATCAAATCAAGTACAGGGTCAAGATAGGTTATATTGTTGTTTCTTAATGCATCCCTGAAAAAAAGTATTACTGCAATAAGAAGTATCCAGCAGACAGTCTTTGCATTCTTCTGGACACCAGATTTAAGATGTGAGTTTGGTTTTTTTCCATGAGAGAACATGAGATATGAGCCGATAACTATTATACACATGATTATGAGAATCATTACAATTACTGAAGTTGCTATAAATTCTCTCAGGAATCCTGCAAATGGGGCATAGAGTGTTGCATATGCT
>DAOVWP010000110.1 GCA_030636615.1 Candidatus Nanohaloarchaea archaeon | reverse complement strand
CAAAATCCACATCTGTCGCTTTTCTTGGAGAGCCGTTTATGATTCCTGTCTCAGATGATATGCCCGGGCTGGTCTTCAACGGTCTTGGGAAGTGTGTAGATGGTAAGATCATTACAAAGAAGAGGATGAATATCAATGGTGGGGTTATCAATCCAAACAATAGGGATCTGCCTCAGGATTTCATTGAGTGCGGGTTTTCTGTGATTGACGGGATGCTGACACTTGTGAAGGGGCAGAAGCTGCCTATTTTTTCTGAAGGCGGGCTTGATCATAGCAGGCTTGTTGCAAAGATTGCGCAGAATGTCAAGGATACTCTTGTGATAATTGCGGCAATAGGGATAACTCATGATGAGCTGGAATATTTCAAGAAAGAGTTCAGAGAGAGCGGTTCGTTTGATAATATCATTGTGTTTGCTAATTTATCTTCTGATCCTGTGATTGAGCGGGTTGTCACACCTCGCGCGGCGTTGAGCGCGGCAGAATATTTTGCATGGGAAAAAGGGAAAGATGTGCTTGTGATACTTGATGATATGACAAACTATGCTAACGCTCTTCGTGAGATATCTTCATCAAAAGAGGAAGTACCTTCAAGGCAGGGGTATCCGTCATATCTTTATTCTGATCTGGCGACAATATATGAGCGGGCAGGAAGGGTCAAGGGACTTTTGGGATCAATTACACAGATACCGATACTGACTATGCCAGAGGGAGATATAACGCATCCTGTGCCGGATCTTACAGGGTATATCACAGAAGGTCAGGTACTTATATCACCATCACTTTCAAGGAAAGGTATCTTTCCTGCAATAAACGTGATACCATCTCTTTCAAGGCTGATGCATCACGGGATTGGTAAAGGGAAGACCCGGGAGGATCATAAACAGTTGTCTGATCAGATGTATGTTGTGTATGCCCGCGGGAAAAAGGCTGAGAAGCTGAAAGTCATAATAGGAGAGGATTCTCTGTCTGAGGTGGATCGGAAGTATCTGGAGTTTTCAGTGTTGTTTGAAGAAAAGTTTGTAAACCAGCCGGAAGATTTCCGTACCATCAAAGAGACACTGGACTTGGGATGGGAACTTTTGAGGATGATACCAAAAGAGGATCTTTCAAAGATTGATGAGGAGATTGTTGAAAAGTATTATTATCATCGGGATAGTTCAGATTAAATATAAAAATGGTATTAAGAATAACATTATTTCTCCGGTGATGCCTGCAAATATCGGTATCATCAGATTGTCGTCTAATTTTCCACAGGTTGTTTCTGTAATTGTTGCTATGGTCGCCATTGAGATGAGTACTATGTTCATGGTCTGTGTCAGGTCCTGCGCGAAAATGAAAAGGTAGGCATATCCTATAATTATGTTTACTACGAATTCTGCAAGGACACCTTCAATCGCTTTGTTTTTCAGGTGCGGGATAAAATGTTTTCCGTAAGCTTTGCCAAAGACTGCTGCTGCAGCGTCGCCAAAGGTTGCCATAAGGATTGCCAGTATTGCTACTTCTTTTGAGAATACGGAAATTACTATGATTGCGCTGATGCAAAGAAATATATGGCCGCCAAAAGTGGTCTTTTCTTTTGCCCTGAATAATTTGTGGAGTATGGGAATCCTTTTGCCGTGTTCTATGCGGAAATATTCTATTTCAAGTGCTATTATTAATAGGCATACGAGTATGAAGAGCGTGAACTTCTTGCCCAAAAATTCGTAGAGAAGTATAATATATAGAGTATTTAGATGGATTAGTTTTCTGAAGATCTCTTGTATAAGGGAATGATCTTGTGGCATAGTATTATTTTTGTTTTTAGATAAATATATAATATTAAACAGTTATAGGTGTTTTTATGGTACTTAAAAGATCTAATTCTTTTATGATGAGCGGGTAAGCGTATTTTTATTTCTTTTAATGGTGATTTTTTTATGGAGAGTGTTAAGGATATAAAATGGGAAAAAGGAATGAGTGTGCATGATTTTGTGTGCGGTCTTGGGAATGTCGGGTTCCAGAGCATTGAGCTGCTGAGAGCAACCGAGACTATTGTCAAGATGAAGAAAAATAATGCAAAGATCTTTTTGACATTCACTTCTAATATGGTCACTTCAGGACTCAGGGGTTTTTTTGCGCAGTTGATTAAGTTTAAGATTCCCGGTGTGATTGTGACGACTGTTGGTGGGATTGAGGAAGATATAATGAAGGCCTGCGGCGAGAAGTTTATAATCGGCAGGTTTGACAGTGATGATGTTGAACTACATGAGAAAGGTCTTAACAGGGTTGGAAATATTTTTGTCAAGAATGAAAGTTATATGAGATTTGAAGATATGATTATTCCTATTCTTGGAAAGCT
>DAOVWP010000124.1 GCA_030636615.1 Candidatus Nanohaloarchaea archaeon | reverse complement strand
CTTCCATAACTGCATCAAATGTGAAATTCACCTTTTCTCCAGGTTCTATAACATCTGAACCAAATTGTTCAGTTTTATATTCACAATAACCATAATCAGGTAAACCTCCTGGTCCTCCTGCATAATCAGATAAAGTCCATCCTGTCGGCGCAGGGCCGCAAGAGAATTCAGTAATACCATTTGTTCCTTTGTATATACGCACTTCAAAAATACTATCAGCACTGCCCATATGATTTTCTACATTCAGGATAAATATATTTCCAAGACCATTACAGTTTGCATACTCTGGAGTTATAGTGATGATCGCATCATGTGTCGCCGCAGAAACAGCAAACGCCGACATCGCACTCGCTGCAAGGAAACATGCAGCAACAATAAAAAACATAAATACACGATTTATGTCCAAGCCCAAAGACGAAGTATTTCCTTTCATAATTTTCACCGAATAATTTTATGGTAAAGAGAGATACCTGTGAGTAAACCAAATATACATTTTAACATATAAATACGTTTCTAAAATCAAAATTCATCCTTAATATATATTTCGGTTAATTACAAAAAACGCTATTAGTCACCACATATTAGTGCTGCGAGTTACTACCCAAAAATGATATATAGATAGTATGATATATATGATATAGTTACTACATTAGAATGATACATATCTAGTACAACATATATGATACATATTATATCATCAACTATATAAATACATACGGGAGACAGAATTTTCAGAAGATTTTTTACCCGGATTATTTCATCTTTTGCATATATCCAGAATAACCACATATAATCTTATGACCTCCGCAAGAGGTAAACCTTTTATATCAGAAACTTTATTGGATATTCATCCGGGCCTTGATAAGAAATTTAATGACAAGTATTTAACTTAACATATTCACTCCTCATTATCCTCTTGTTAATCTTCAAATATTCAATTGCCTTCTTTTGCCTTTCATTTAATCCATCAGAAATATTTACTGTATCCCCTTTTATCCATCAGCTTCTTCCATGACTGTACAGTATAATAACTTTTGTCACCTTTTGTCACCTTTTGTCACCTTTAAAACATAATATCGCCCTCTTCCGGTAACAGGGCCTTTCTGTGCAATAAGATTAAGTTTAACCAATTCTCCCAAATCACGTATAGCTGTTCTTTTGGTGCAGCCAATAAGTTCAATATAATCTTTGATCTTATCCAGGTCCAGATCATCCAGTGTCGCATTCTCAACAGGATATATATCCTGTGATTTCGAAGAGCCTTCCCTGTAAAGCCTTGCAATCTCTTCCTTGTTGGCAGGCATATTAGAAGACCCGATCCTTACTCTTGGATTATGCTCTCCTCTGACAAAATAAGGAGTGTCTTTTCCTTTAGGGCAATGGATTATGAGGAAATCTTTGTCTTTATACTTCACGAACTCTATTCCAGGCTCCTTATCCAGTTTGCACCAGTTCCGGATTATCTGGACAAACCTGTGCTCTGTCTCTTGAGGCTCTTTTAGACCTACTGGTTTTCTATTGTCATCAACGCCTACAATTATTTTCCCGCCGCAGGAATTATAGAAAGCAGCAACTGACTGTGCAACTTTTTTAGGCTCAGGCAGGACTTCCTTAAAATCAAGAGTAATACCTTCTTTCTGCCCCAGCAGAGCCTCAAACCTGCCCATGCAATATATTTCTAAAGAACGCACAGCATATAGTTAAGTGGTCACTGCAAGTGGTGAACCTTTTATATCAAAAACTTTATTGTATATTCATCCGGGCCTTATTGTACAGCAATGATCAAACCTCATCAAAAGCTGATGAAAGATATAAAAAAGTAAGCACAAAATATTATATTTACCGGTGAGATATAAGATGGCTGCAAAGAAATCAGACGATGAAGACAAAATCTTAAACGCAATAATAATAGCATGCATCATAGGGATAGCAATAGTCGCAGTATTAATATTGACAACAGACAGGGATGAGAGCTTCACCGAGCTTTATCTTTTG
>DAOVWP010000050.1 GCA_030636615.1 Candidatus Nanohaloarchaea archaeon | reverse complement strand
GTAAATGAAACCAGTAATGAGCGGATTTTTAGAGACTTTTCATTTTATGATAATAAACTAAATATTGGCTGGGGAAAGGATTTCAATACAAACCAACAGTTTAAGTTTAGTATTGATGCACTTGATGAAAAAGGTTTTGGAAATGTGTTTTTGAAAAAATATGAAAAAGTTACAGAAGAATATAGGGGTCAGACAGAGTGTTTTGATCGCCGAGATGATTGTATGGATCAGTCAATGCGTTGGCAGTATTATTTTTTCGAATTGTGTAAATCCGGTAAAGATTACCTTCATAGTAAAGATAAAATTATAGCTTATATTGAAAACAGTAAATCTGATTATGAAAAAATCAAGAAAATATTTGATAAGGTTGATAAGATAAGAAATAAGAGATTAGCTTGGGAAAAAAATCAGTATAATCAACCTGGGTTTGATGTATTTAAGTTTCATTCTGAAATGATAGATGATTCTCGGGCAGATCTTGATACAAATTATCATATACTTCTTGAAAGGGTGAAGTCAAAAGAGAGTCTGTCTGAAGTTTATAATAAAGCTAAAACCAAAGGAGAACGGGAACGGATAATAAAAGTAGTTGATATAATTATGACATCTCCACTGAGGAAAGACCTCTATGAAGAGATGGGGGAAAATCCAATGGCTGATGTATTTAAAAATAGGGAGAAAAGAATCGCTGCTATTGGGTTAAAAAGAGGTCTTGATAAGAAGAGGATGCTGGATGATACATATCTTGATGTTATGAAAAATATGGATTCATTTCTATATCTTCCTGAGATAGCCGGGCAGATGATTAAAAAGATAAATCTTAGAGCTTTAAATCATTAAACTAAAGAAGTGGTGCCGAGGGCGGGACTTGAACCCGCGACCTCCAGATATCCCAACATTCTGAGTATCTATGTTTGACTCCCGATATTTCGTTTTTGTTCTGTTTGTTATATACGCCCTATTAGATCATCCCTGAGTACTGCGTTGCAGCAAACAAGTCAGAACTCATAATTGCTTATGAGTCTGGCGCTCTAAACCAACTGAGCCACCTCGGCATGTGTTGAGGTATATGAGCAAATTTATCAAAAATCTTTATATTTGTTGATAAGATCCATACTCCGATTATTGGCTGAATGCTTTTTCAAGAGGAGGAACTATCTGCTTTTTGCGTGATAATACGCCCGGAAGATATATTTCGTTGTCTTTTATCTCTTTTCCAAAGGTTTTTCCAATCTGTTCAAGACTGTTACCTGATATAAACGCAAGGCAACCTTCTTTTATTATATCAGTCAGGAGGACTATTATTGTGTCTAGATTTCGCTCTTTTGACATATGCTCCATAATTTCTATGAATTCGTCTTTCCGCTCTTTAAGATTACTTGTGTCTACTGTTTCTATCTGTGAAATTCCTATGTTTTTTCCGCCAAGTTCGTATTCCTTGTAATCTGTGTTTATGATATCGTGCGCGCTTTTTTCTTTCCAATTTGATTTTGCTTTGAACATCTCTATGCCAAATGCTTCAAGATCATCTACTTCTGCGATTGGTTTAAGTTTCTGCGCAATATCTTTGTCTTCCTGTGTCGTTATAGGGGAGCGGAAGATTACCGTATCAGATATGATGGCTCCAAGCAGTATTCCTGCAATCCCTTTTTCGATGTCTATATTCTTTTCAAAGTACATCCTTGCAATGATTGTTGATGTGCTCCCGAGCGGTTCTGCGTGAAATAATATTGGGGTTGCCTGCTGGAAATTAATGTTATGGTGGTCAATGACTTCAATGATCTCTCCCTTGTCTGAGTTTTCTGGTCTTTGTTTTGGTTCGCTGTGGTCTACAAGTATTATCTTTTTTCCTGTTGCGTCTTTCAAAAGGGATGGCGGATCAATATTGAATTTTTTTAGTATGAATCCTGTTTCGTCGTTTATGTCTCCAGATCTTGCAGGGATTATCTCTCTTTTGTCTCCCTGTTTTTTTTTCAGTTCTGCGTAAGCTATAGCTGAGCAGATTGAGTCTGTGTCCGGGTTTTTATGTCCTATGATATATATCTTTTCTTCCATGTAAGTCACGCTGCATAATTGATATTGATATCTAATTTGTCTAAAATATATATAAGTGAATTGTTGAATATAATTGGTATGGGAGATTTTGTTATCCTTGATAAGGTTATGCAGAAGAAAGTAGTTACTATTACCAAGGACAGGCCGCTTATTGAAGCCTGTAATATTATGATCAAAAAGAATATCGGTTGTATTGTAGTTGTTTCAAGACGAGATCCGCATAAAGTTTTAGGGATATTTACTGAGAGGGATCTTTTGAGGATTGTGACAATTGTAAAACATATCCATAATCTTACTGTTGCTGATGTGATGACTTCTCCTGTTGATGGGTTGGACATCCCAAAGGTAATTTCAAGGCATCCATATATTACACTTATAAAAATAAGCGAGCTTATGGAAAAAAAAGGGTTCAGGCGAGTTCCTATAATTGTTCAGGGTAAACTTATAGGTATTATTACGGAAACAGATGTGACCAGATTATTCAAGAAGATTGTAAAGAAACATATCTATGATCTGTTCAGTGTTGGAGATAAATAGGTAAAAAATAAATATAAGAAAAAGCAGAATGAACTTCTTATTCTGCTACAAGTACTCCGTTTAGCTGTCCGTCCTGACCAGGTCTTGATGTGATTTGGATGTTTCCTGCATCAGTCTTGATGATTGCGCCTTTTGTTATTATATTATTTTTTATGAACTGTTGGTTTGATTTGTTTTCTATAACATCTTTAATTACTGCGATTTTTGCTTTTTTTGTTTTTGGATCAATATAATTGACTTTAGTGTCTTGTCTCAAAGCAGTTTTTATCTTTTTACCAGTAGTTCTTACTTGTCTGACCTTCTTTTCGTCGATTGTCGTGTGTGTTGGTTCTCTTCCCTTTTCAAACTGTCTCTTTTTACGACCGTCTTTCAATTTTCCGCCAGTTGGTTTTCTTTTAGATTTTGTTTGCCATATTGCCATAGGTTTTCACCGGATTAATATAATTTAATTGTTTATATCTCATAATTTGTAGAAAGTTTTATAAACTTAACACAATTACACAGTTTAAGGATAAGTTTTATATAACTTTACTTTAATCTATATTTTAGGTTTTTTAAATGAATCACAGACCAATTGATATTTTGAAAGCAGCACATGGTAAGATTGTAATAGTAAGGTTGAAGAATAATAAGAATGTATCGGGTATAGTTGAAGCTTATGATATGCATCTTAACCTATGGTTAAATGATGTGGAAGTAACAGATACTGAAGGAAATACAGAATCGTTCGATAAATTTCTTGTAAGGGGAGATAATGTGATTTATATATCTCCTAATTTAAAGTGATAAACAGTTGATGATTGATGAGTAAAGGTAAACCTTCGTTTGGAAAAAGACATCATACAGTTCATGTAAACTGCAGGAGATGTGGTAGTCATTCATATCATGTCAAGGATGGAGTATGTTCTAAGTGCGGTTTTGGAAGAACGTCTAAGATTGATGATTATGCATGGAAGAATAAAGGTGTTCTTCTGAAGGCAAAGAAATTATAATTTTTGTGTCTTTTTGTGCGATGGTTGTCTAATCTGGCTATGACACTGCCCTGCCACGGCAGAAGTTCGGGTTCAAATCCCGGCCGTCGCATGAAATCTTCTTATATACTTAATCAGATATATGATTGTTATGAGCATTCCAAGAACAAGGCGCGTGAAGAATAAGGAATACAAGGAAATTGCTCTTGAGCGAATCAATATACTTTTTCGTGAAGCAGATGCGGTTTTTCATGAAGATCGCACGCTTGCAAATAGGTATGTGCAACTTGCAAGAAAGATTGGAATGAAGCTCAATGTTGTAATTCCAAAAGAACTTAAGCCAAGATTCTGCAGGAAATGCGGAGAGTTTCTTGTGTATGGGGTGAATGCAAAGCACCGGCTTGATTCTACACAAAAAATTGTAATATATACTTGTCTTGCATGCGGAAATGAGAGAAAAGTTCCGTATGGTCTGGAGAAAGGAAAGAATAAGAAAGAAAGTGTAGATTCCTGAAGTTATATATCGTGGCGTTGACCAGTAGAATATAGTGGATTGATAAAATCTGAGTTTTTAATTCCCCGGCAGAGTCCGAAAGGGTTTTAGAAGTCTGTCTGAATCTTTGATTCAGATAGTTTTTAGAATAATAAAAATCAAAAAAAATAAATTTAAAGGTGAAAATTAAAATGAATAAAATTAATAATAAAGAAATTAACAATAAAGAAAACAATAATAACGAAAATAATAGTAAGAAAATGAATAAATCCAACATGAAATTCTATGCTGTTGGAGGGTTCAATGTAGTCGGAAAGAATATGTGCGCCCTTGAAGTGAATGGCGAAGTAGTTATTTTTGATATGGGTGTAGATGTAAGTAGAATGGTTTCTCTTGAAGAGGAACAGCTTGAATATAGAAATCTGAAATGTGAAGAACTATGGGATAGAAATATTATCCCAAATGATTATATGCTACGAGGTAAGAAAGTGGTTGGCGTTGTGGTTTCACATGGCCATCTTGATCATGTGAGCGCTATTCCTAAGCTAGCTCCGAAATATGATTGTCCAATCATTGGTACTGCGTATACAATGGAAGTTGTCAAAAAAGTAATAAAGGACATTGGTCCAAAAGACCTTCTTGGAAAAGTTCGTGTTGCAAATTATGGTGAGAGGATAGAACTTTCTTCAAACATCACAATTGAGCTTCTAAGAGTTACACACAGTATCCCTCAGCCAAGCATGATTCTGGTATATACTCCGGAGGGTATTGCAGTAATAGCTTATGATTATAAGCTTGATAATACTCCAACCTTTGGTCAGAAGCCGGATTATAAACGGCTTGGCGAGCTTTCAAAAGAAGATGTCAAGTTAATGGTATGTGAGACAGTTCATATTGATGATGAGGAACGTACTCCTTCTGAAAAGGTTGCCCAGTTAATGGTTGCTGATGCGATTGATCGTGCCTATAGAGAAAGTTCTGCAGTTTTCATATCTACATTTGCATCACAAGTAGCAAGGCTCAAGTCTATAATCGATGCTAATAATAGCAATAGCAAGAAGAGAACTGTTGTTATACTTGGGAGATCTATGAAAG
>DAOVWP010000009.1 GCA_030636615.1 Candidatus Nanohaloarchaea archaeon | reverse complement strand
GCTCTTTTTTCCGGCTGGAAACTTAAAAAAGATGTGACTGTTTTTATAACATCATCGCATAATCCTCCTGAATGGAACGGAATTAAGTTCTATGATAAGGATTCTATAGGCTATTTTGAAGAAGACAACAAAGAGATTGGTGAAATAGTTGCCAAGGGTGAATTTATCCAGTCTGATAAGGTAGGAACTGTTGAGGATATTGATATGAAAACGGACTATATAAATTATATTTCCGGACGATTCTCTATTGAAAAACCAGTCAATCTTGTCGTTGATTGCGGTAATGGAAGCACATGCCTCTCAGCACCAGATGTCTTCTCATCTGTAAAGAATATTAAAGATACTGTCATCTTCGGTGATGTGGATCCGGAATTTCCTGGAAGGGGTGCTGATGTTGAGGTAAAGAATCTTGAGAAGATGAGAGATAAGGTTCTTGAGATCAGTGCAGATTTCGGTGCAGCTTTTGACGGTGACGGTGACAGGGTAGGTATTGTGGATGATGTAGGCAGGATACTTAATTCTGACCAGATAGCATTTGTCCTTGCGAAAGATATATTTTCAGATAAAAAAGGCACTATGATTGTGAATGTTGAGTGTTCAATGGCAATTGAACGGCAGCTTGGAAGCATTGGTATAAATATTATCAGGATTCCTGTCGGGCATACTTTCATGATGCAGAAAGCAAAAGAGACTGGCGCTTCGCTAGGAGAAGAGAATGCTATGCATTTTGTGATGCCTGAATATTTTCCGTTTGATGATACGATTGTTGTTCCTCTGAAGATTGCTGAAATACTGTCAAATACTGGTCGGAAACTTTCAGAGATTGTTGATGAGTTTCCTATATTTCCCAAAAAAAGAATATCTATTGATTGTCCTGATGATGTCAAGTTTGATATAGTTGAAAAACTCAAAAAGAAGTTCAGCGAGCAATATGAAGAGGTTAATACTCTTGACGGTGTCCGTGTTGATTTTGATAATGGATGGGTGCTGGCAAGGGCTTCAAACACCACACCTATTATCAGGATAACTTCTGAAGCTGTTGATGAGAAGACAAGGGATGATTTGTTAGACAGATATGTGAAAATTGTTGAAGATGAGATCAAGTATAAATGATATCTTATTACCTTAACTAGTTCTAACATCCAAAAAAGACCAAAACTCAACACATATACTTCTTCTCCCACTCATCCAATTGCTTATCAGTTATCTCTTCTTCTTCAAACTCTTTATTGACTATTCGCTTTATCTGTTTCTCCTCTTTCAACTCATCTTTCCAGCGAAAAGCAAACATCACACCAACAGCGAAACCTATTATATGCGCCATATAAGCAACATTATCCGGATTTGCCGACGCAAAGACTCCAAGAATATCCATACTAATATATAGAACCCCAAAAACCACCATCGGTATCGGCGCGCCCCACCAAACAAGCATCTTTGGTCTAAGAATAGTCATAAGACCTATCAGACCATATATCGCTCCTGATGCCCCAAGACTTATAGACGAAGGATAAAACAAGAGCGAAGCAAAAGATGCAACCAGACCGCTAATGATATAAGCAGTAATAAACTTCTTTGAACCGACTGTATACTCAGCTACAATCCCAAAAAAAACAAGAGCAAACATATTATACATTATATGTTCCATACCAGCATGAAGAAACATAGATGTAAAAAACATCCACGGAGCATCAAAAACAACTTTAGGATCAAGAGCAAAAAGAAAAGTAAACCACGGAAAGATCAGCTGCATTACAAATGCCGCACAGTTCAGGGCAACCAACTTTATCCAGACATGTTTCAACATACCTTTGCACCCTTACCAACACCACTAACCTTGATTTTACCTCTCGAAGTCTTTAGTATATGAGAACAGAATACAACATTCCCGTCTTTATCTACCAGGATCTCCAGTTTAGAAAAATTATCATAAGATACAGATTTTGCAGGCGTGCTGCAACTCTTCGCATATACCCGTTCCCCAATTTTATCATCACTGCCAAGAAGACCCAACTTACCAGACCCGCAAGCAGCAAGCAGCATACCCTCAGACTTAACACCCCTTATCTTTGCTGGTTCAAGATTTGAAAAAAGTATGATTTTTTTACCAAGCAGATCATCAACACTAAAATGTTCCCTTAGACCCGAAACAATTGTCTTTTTATAGGCACCGACATCAAGATCAACTATAAAAAGCTTCTTTGCATCCGGATGGACTTTTACATCAACAATCTTTGCAACCCGAAGATCCATCGAGTTAAATATATCCTCCTCAGACAAGTCACCGCTGAACTTATCCCTGTATTTATCAATCATTGACTCATCAAACTTTTTGAAAAGTACCTTGACCTTACCAAGCTTCTGTCCGCCTTTTATCTTTGCAGAAAAATCAAACTTATCAAAACCAAGCTGCTTAAACACAGATTCAGACGCGGAAGGGATTATTGGCCACAGAGCCTTAGAAAGCATCAATATAACCTCACTACATGTCCTAAGGACAACCGAGCATTTATCCTTATCAGTCTTGACAAGATCCCAGGGTGCAGAATGCTGGAAATATTGGTTCGCAATAGAAGACGCTTCCATAATCAACTTCAAAGCTTCCTTGAAATCAAGATCCCAATAAAATTTATCCGCTGCCGAAAGCTTCTCCGAAACCTCATCAACAACACTTTTATCAACTGCAACATCTGGCACACAGCCAAAGTTTTTTGACATGAAAACAAGAGTCCTGTATACAAGATTCCCATAGTTCGCTACAAGCTCATTATTATTCTTTCCAAGAAAAGCATCCCAACTGAACTCTGTATCCTTATGCAAAGACCGTACAGAGATTATATAATATCTCAACACATCAGCTTTTATATCAAGCTTCATGAAATCATCTAAAAAGATGCCTCTTTTGTGGCTCTTTGAAAATTTCTTACCTTCATAATTCAGATTCTGGTTTACACCGATATTTGTCGGCAGAACCCATTTATTGTCATTCTCATTTGAACCAAGAAGCATTGCAGGGAAAAATATAGTATGGAACGGAACATTATCCTTTCCCATAAACTCATAATGCTGCGCAGACTGCCACCAACTTTTCCAGTCTTTGTACTTTTCAGCAGTAGCTCCAAAATAACCGATTGGCGCATCAAACCACACATAAAATACTTTATCTTCAAACCCTTTGAGAGGCACCTTGACGCCATACTTAAGATTCCTTGATATACATCTTGGATGAAGACCTTCCTTGATCCATCCAAGAGAAAAGTTTTTTACATCATCCTTAAGATTCTTATTTGACAACAACCATTTCTTTACCTTTGGCTGAAGTTTCTTTAAATCAAGAAATATATGCATATCTCTTTTGACAACAGGAACAGATCCGCATATTTTACATTTTGGATGTATCAGCTCAACCGGTTCTAGAAACTTTGAACAGTTGTCGCACTGATCCCCTTTCGCATCTTCAGCACCGCAATGAGGGCATGTACCTTCAACATAACTGTCTGCAAGATACATCTTACACTTTTCACAATAAAGAAGTGTAAGTTCTTTATCAAAAATATATCCTTTGTCATAAAGATCTTTGAAAATACTTTGTGTAATCTCATGGTTAACTGGATTATTAGTCCTCCCGAAATGATCAAACTCTACACCAATGAAATCAAAGACATCCTTAAACTTCTGATTCATCTGTTCACAATACTTATCAGGATCCATCTTTCTCTTTTTGGCTTCAATCTCTGTCCTTGTACCGTGCTCATCTGTCCCGCATATAAACCTGCTTTCACATCCCTCTTTCTTAAGGAACCTGTTAAACACATCAGCACTGACTACACATACAGCATTACCAAGATGCGGTATACTATTGACATATGGAAGAGATGGAGTCACAATATATTTTTTAGATGTAATATAAGATCACCTTTATTCAAAAAGAATTTACAATCTCTTAAGTATATCACGCATACCCGAAAGGACCATATCAGGCCTGCTTTCTCCTGAAGCATCTTCAGCCTGCTTTTTTGTCGTATTTCCACCAAGCATCACAGATGTCTTGAACCCGCACATATTACCAAATACTATATCTGTATCAAGATCATCTCCTACAAGCATTGTATCTTCAGGGAAAAGGAAGATATCCTCAAGAAGCCAGGTCTTCATATTCTTTGATGGTTTTCCAAGATTTAATATTGGAACATCCACAAACTCTTTAATCGCTTTCAGCATTGGCATCTCTGCAGGGAATATCTCATCACCTATATAGAAACGGCGATCCATTCCTGCTGTATACAGTTTTGCGCCGTCCTGAACCCTGTCAAATATTTCCTTAAGCTTTGTATAATTAAAATTACGGTCAAGAGAGAGAAGTATATGCTCAGAATCAGCATCATTTTCTATTCCAAGCAGATCAAATTCTTCAGAAAGCCCATGTCCGCCAATCAGATTGACAGCAGTAATGCTCTCCGACTCAAAATACTTCGCAGCCGCATAACCTGAAGAGACAATATCAGTGCTCTTTGCATCAACGCCAAACTTGTTCAACCTCTGGGCAATCTGGTCTCTTGAAAAATAAGCGCTGTTCGTTACAAAATACACTTTCTTCCTGTTTTTCCTTAACCTTGAGATAACATTTTCTGTATTTGGAGCAAGAGTGTTCCATCTCCACACAGTTCCATTAAGATCAAAGATAAATGTTTTGATCGGCATTAGACTTTCAATCATAAAAAGAATTATAGTTCCTGTTTTTTAAATAGTTTTAGAAATCTGACTCAAAACATTTAAATAGGCTAAAAACACTATAACAAATTATGAGAGAACCTGCAGCGACTGGATTTTACCCTGGAGACAAAAAACTCCTAAAAGAAATCATGAACAAACTCATAACCTCACGAAAACCTGAAAAAATAACAGGGTGCATTGTTCCACATGCAGGATATCTTTACTCTGGCTCTGTCGCAGCATCTGTATACTCAATCCTTGACACAAGTTACGACTCTATCATAATCTTTGGTCCGGATCACACAGGCATCGCAAAAGATGCGTCAGTATCATCACAAGATTGGGAACTTCCATGCGGAACTGCGCATCTTGACTATGAACTCGCATCAGAGATTGAAATGAACAGTGACAGGATAACCGTCGACAACCTTGCCCATATGTATGAGCACTCAATTGAAGTCCAACTGCCATTCCTATACAAAATATTTAAGGACTTTAAATTTGTCCCGATAATTATTCCGTCACACTATACATCACCTGAGATCTTCTCTGAAATCGCATCAGCAATCAAAAAAGCCTGCAAGAATAAAAAAGTTCTTTTCATTGCATCATCTGATTTCACTCATTTCGGATCAGGCTACAATTTTGTACCTGTAAAAGAAAACCAGTTTGAATGGATCAAAGAAACAGATAACAGACTCATTAGAGCAATAACATCTTCAGACAAAGATACAGCGCTCAAACTCGGCAAACAGACAACATGTTGCGGCATAGGACCAATCATGATTCTCATGAACCTTGTCTCAGATGGAGAACTCATCAAATATGACACTTCTTACAGTATAAGCAAGAACAAGAATGCAATAGTTGGCTACAGTGGGATTGTATTCAGAAAATAGGTTACTCTGTCCGATCATCAATATTTCTCTCAATCAGATGAAACAGACCAAACACCACAATAATCATAGCAAACAATCTGAAATTGATATGAGAACTCACTGACCTTGCCCATACATTCTCAACAAGAACAACAAGAATATATACAACTGCAATATAGCTGAACGAATCCTTTGGTATCTGAAGGACACTTTTAACTTTCTTCTGATATATACCTGACATAAAAATAATAGGACAGCAATATTTAAAACTATAAGTTTTTGGCGCGAATGACATCACTTTCATCCATAATATCCCCGACAAGCTCTTCAAGAAGATCCTCCATAGTCACAATTCCTATAAATTTTTCATGATCATCAACAACAATCGCCATATGGACTCTTCTTCTCATAAACTCATCCAATAGATCATCTGCCTTCATATGTGATCTTATCTTGAAAGCTTTCCTCATGATTTTTCTCACTTTCAGATCATCCAGATTCTTGCCAAGATACTTAAGAAGATCCTTCACATAAAGCACACCTATAATAACATCTTTTGAACCATTATGCACAGGAATCCTCGTATAAGGCATATCCCCATCAGAGATGACATCTAATAGATTATCAACAGAAATATCAATATCCAAAGCCTCAACTTTCGAAGACGGTATCATAACACTATCAACAACAATATCATCCAACCTAAACACATTTTTTATCATATCACACTCATCTTCATCAATTGATCCTTCCTTCGCGCTTATCGTGACAAGCTGTTTGATTTTTTCTTCGCTCAGAAGCGATTTGACAGAACTTACATTACTGGATCCACTAAAATTATTGACAATATTTGTCAGACTTTCAAGAAAATATATAACTGGTGACAAGATAAACTCTAAAAAAAGGAATATTTCGGCAATCTTAAGTGATATATCCTTTGAATGTTTCACTGCAAGGCTCTTAGGGATTATTTCACCAAATACAAGTATGAAAAATGTCATCACACCAGTTGCAATCCCTACACCTGCAGAATTGAATATATCCATTGCAATCATAGTAGCTATTGATGAAGCAAGGATATTGACAAGATTATTTCCAAGAAGTATTGTAACAAGCAGTTTATTCGGATTTTCCTTTAACCTGTGAAGTTTATCAGATCCTTTCACCTTTTCTTCAACCATCAGAGTAAGATCAATCCTGCTCACTGAAAATAAAGCCAACTCTGACCCGGAAAAAAATGCAGATAAAATTATCAATAAAACCAGCACAATAAAATAAAAAAACAAATCCATTGAATAGATAACCTCTACAGTTATATGTTTTTAACCATTAACTATATAAAAGTTACATAGAAAGCTAAAAGTATATCTTCTTATTAGATTGGTCCGGTGGCTCAGCCTGGTCAGAGCGCTGCGCTGATAACGCAGATGTCGTGAGTTCAAATCTCATCCGGACCACTCAAATAACCTTATCAAACACCAAAAATATATCATATATAAAAACAACCTCAACACAATACCATATTATACAAGATTGTGTTGATTATCCATGGAAAAAAATAACAACCCAGAATTTGAACCAAAACTAAATATTCCAAAGAAAAAAGAGACAAAAAAAGAAAAAAACAAATACTCTTTTGATAAAGATGAAAAGAAACAGCGTATAATAGAAAACCTCACTCGTCTCAGGGAACAGACCACAATCAATGTAAAAAAAATATTTTCATGGACAAGAAAGAACCCACACTATGTCTACATACTTATCCTTTTCTTCATGGTGTCATTCATGATACATGAATACTCTATATCTAACAATGTTCACTATAGAGGCGATCTGTCCACACTTGTGGACTCCACTCAGGAAAACACCCGTACTATAGATGAGCTGACTACAACAACAACAGATACGATTAAGAGTCTTACAACTAATATCTCAACTCTTTCTAATCAGCTCATTGCCCAAAAAAGCATAACTGAAAGAGAACTTACCAGCTGTAATAATGATCTCAGCACAAAAAATCAGGAGATAACTGCCTGTAACACCGAAAAAGAGTTAAAAAACACAGAACTTAATACATGTCAGACATCTCTTGAAGAAAAAGAGCAACTATCAGACTCCTTCGAATATATATTAGATAAATACAATATAAACACAGCGAACGATTTAGACGCTGAATTGGAAAGATTAAGAACAGTAGAAGAAAATTACAACAACATACCTAACCCGATCAAAGATGCATATAAATAAATTAACATATCATAGTCCTATTATTGGATTAAAAATTATTTGGTGAAAATTATGACAGAAGCATATTGCGTAAAATGTAAAGCTAAAAGAGAAATGAAGGATCCACAGAAAGTAACAATGAAAAATGGAAAACCTGCAACAAAAGGAACATGCCCAAAATGCGGGTGTGGAATGTACAGAATAGGAGCTTAAGTGTTCCTATTTCTTATTTTTTTCTTTTATTAAAAATTAGAATTATTCACTCAATTATTTTAACTACTTACCCAATTGTTTTTCTTTTTTAACAACTAATAATGTAGTCTTAACAACTGTATCAGGATTCAGAGACATACTCTCTATTCCACACTCAACCAAAAATTCTGCAAACTCCGGAAAATCTGACGGCGCCTGACCGCAGAAACCCATATGCTTACCTCTCCTATTGGCAACATCAACAACCTTGCGCACAAGACTCTTAACAGCCTCATTCCGCTCATCATATATATGAGCAACAAGCTCAGAATCACGATCCAGACCTAAAGTCAACTGTGTCAGATCATTGGATCCAATTGAAAAGCCATCAAAAATATCAAGAAACTCATCAGCAAGTATTACATTTGAAGGAATCTCACACATGACATATACCTCAAGACCATTTTCCCCTTTCTTAAGACCATTCTTTTCCATCTCTGCAAGAACCTTGCGACCCTCTTCAACAGTACGGCAGAAAGGAACCATCACCTTAAGGTTAGTAAGTCCCATATCCTTACGTATTCGGTTTACTGCCTGACATTCCAGAGCAAAAGCCCCTTTATACTTATCATCATAATACCTTGAAGACCCTCTCCACCCAATCATAGGATTATCTTCAACCGGCTCAAAATCTGTTCCTCCGATAAGATTAGCATACTCATTACTTTTGAAATCACTAAATCGCAAGATTACATCTTTTGGATAAAACGCACACGCCAACTTACCGATTCCCATTGCAAGCCGATCTATGAAAAATTCTTTCTTATCCTCATATCCTCTTGTAATATTTGCTATCTTCGCCCGAACCTTTGCATCTTTCACCTTATCAAAACGCAGTAGTGCCATAGGATGAATCTGTATATATGAATTGATTACAAACTCCATCCTTGCAAGACCCACTCCGCTATTTGGAAGGAAACTTTGTTCAAACGCCTGCTCAGGATTGCCAAGATTCAACATTATTTTTGTCTTACTCTGAGGGATTTTAGCAAGATTCACTTCATCAATATCAAACTTGATAATACCACTATAAACATAACCATCAGTACCTTGGGAAGCATCAACAGTAACATCAACCCCTTTTCTAATCAACTCAGTCCCATCATTAGTACCCACAATACAAGGGATACCAAGTTCTCTTGAGATAATTGCCGCATGGCATGTACGACCACCCCTATTAGTAACAATAGCAGAAGCAATCTTCATTATCGGCTCCCAGTCTGGATCAGTCATATCTGTCACAAGAACTTCTCCTTTCTTGAAACTACTGATTCCATGAACATCCTTTATGACATTTGTCCTGCCTGAACCAATCTTATCACCAACACTCTTACCGGTTACAATAACAGCTCCTTTGCCTTTGAGAACATATGTTTTAAGTACATTTAGATCCTTCTGCGACTGCACAGTCTCCGGTCTTGCCTGAACCATGAAAATTTTTCCGCTCACACCATCTTTTGCCCACTCCATATCCATCGGAGTAAACTTACCCCTCTTCTCAGAATAATGATCCTCTATGATACATGCCCATTTTGCAAGCATAAGCACTTCCTCATCAAGAAGGACAAACTTATCCTGATCAACCCTTGGCACAGGCACATTCTTAGTCGGATGTTTGTGACTGTCAGTATAGACCATCTTAATTTTTTTCTCACCGCACTCTTTCGATACTATTGGTTTCTTACCAGCTTTGAGAGTCGGTTTAAATACATAATACTCATCGGGATTCACTGCCCCAAGCACAATATTTTCCCCAAGCCCATATGAACCAGTAACAAGAACAACATCCTTAAAACCAGATTCTGTATCTATTGAAAACATGACACCTGAACAGGACTTGTCTGATCTGACCATTTTCTGCACGCCGATCGAAAGAGCTATATTAAAATGATCGAAATTCTTATCCTCCCTGTAAGATATGGCTCTGTTTGTAAACAATGAAGCAAGACACTTTTTGCATGCCTCAAGAAGGGCCCGATCACCCCGTATATTCAGGAAAGTCTCCTGCTGACCTGCAAAAGAAGCATCAGGTAAATCTTCTGCAGTTGCAGATGAACGCACAGCTACATCAGTATTATTTCCATACTCAATACACATATGCTTATATCCTTCAAGTATAGCAACCTTAAGATCCTGAGGGAATTCAACGCTGAGTATAAGTTCCCTTACCTTATGTCCCCTTTCCTTCAGATTAGCTATATCACTAGTATCAAGATCAGACAGGATTTTTCGTATCTCATCCTTTATACCAGTCTGCTCAACAAAATATCTGTAAGAATAAGCAGTAACTGCATAACCATTTGGAATATTAACCCCTTTAAGTGTCAGATTTCTATACATTTCACCAAGCGAAGCATTCTTACCTCCTACAAGTGCAACATCATCAATACCCAACTGATCAAACCATAAGATAAACGCAGTATTATCCATATCAATTTACATCTCACAATAAACAGAGTATATTTACCCCTTACTATCCTTTTTAAACAATCTCAATATATATAATTAACCCCAATAGGAAAATAACAATCAGCAAAACAACCTTTGCAAACCAAAACATATATATAGATATATCCTTATACTTAGACAGAGCAAGATTTATATAGTGCTAAATATATAAAATTAACTGAACTCTAACAAAAACTTTATATAATTTTACATGACACGACCTAAAAGCTTTATAAAGATTAGTATTATAATTAAAATTAAAAGATTTCTATCACTTATGGGGGGTTACATATGGCATACGCAGAACAAAACGAATATTTTGAAGAGGAGAAAAAAAGAATTGAAGAAGAAAAAAAGAGAACTTTTAGCGAAGATTCCTTTGAAAATGATACTTTTGACAATAATCCTACTGATAATATGGACCAATTTTCAAATGAACAGGATTTCACAAAAACAGATGTAGATTCAGAAATCAAAAAAGAGAATAAAAAAGAGATTAAATGTACTGAATGTGGTTCAGACCAGCTTGAAAGACATGAAGCAAAAGGAGAACTGATCTGTATGAGATGCGGAGCAGTCCTTGATATAGATGATATTGATAAAAGTGCTGAGTGGAGAGCATTCAACATGGAACAAAAATCCACAAAGACAAGAACTGGAGCCCCAGTAACATTCACAAAACATGATAAAGGATTCTCAACAGAAATTGGAAATTCAAAAGCGGAACTCTATAAAGTTGCTACGAACAAAAGAGCACAATATTACAGACTAAGGAAATGGAACAAGAGACTTACTAAATCAAAAGACAGAAACCTTAGTTACTCCTTATCAGAACTTGTAAGACAGATTTCATATCTTGGTCTTAAAAACTCCGTTCACGAAGAAATTGCAAGAAAATACGAAAAAGCAGTAAGCAAGGGACTTGTAAGAGGAAGATCAATGGAAAGTATAATTACAGCCCTTATTTATGCAGTCGCAAGAGAACAGGAAACACCAAGAACACTGTCTGAGCTGTCAGCATCTTCAGGAATAGAAAAAAGAGAAATCGGAAGAGCATACAGATACATCTGCAGACAGCTTAACATAAGAATCCTTCCTGCAAAACCAAAAGAATATATCCCTCGATTTGCATCATTACTGGGACTTTCAGGTAAAGTTCAGGCAAAATCAAAAGAGATACTTAATAAAGCAGCTGACGCTGATATAATCTCAGGAAAAGGCCCGACAGGAATCGCCGCATCCTCACTATATATTGCTGCAGTCCTTGAAGGTGAAAAGAGAACACAAAGAGACATCGCTGATGTTGTCGGCGTAACAGAAGTCACAATAAGAAACAGATACAAGGATCTTGTTGAGAAACTCGGCATTGAAGACGAAGTTGAAAAGAAAGCCGCAGAGATAGAAAAGAAGAAACAGCAGGCATAAAATAACCCTGCACCACCCCTTTTTTTTATCTTTTGATTTTTAAATTTTTTTCTTTTTTATCCCATAAATTATCTATGTTACTACTAAACTATACTAAATAAGGGAAAACTTTATAAACACAAGAATACTATATAGTAGTAACAACTAAGTAACTACTATTATTGAAATACAAAATTATATTTTGGAGGGAGATAAATTTATGGAGACAAAACAGATTGAGACTATGTTTAGAATTGCAAGGGAAACGAATAATCTTTCGGATCTCAGAAGGCTGCAAAAGATCAGAGATTTTCATAATCCTGACTTTAACTACTTAAACAGGAAGAGGGGCAGGTCAATCATAGGATACCCTGTTAAAAAGAAATAAACAATCAAAAGAAATTAAAGGTGATCATAATGTCAGATACATATGAAAAGAAATTAAAACAAAAAGTAAAAGAAAACGATATAATTAAAAAAGAAATAGCTGATCTTTCAGACATAGTTAAAAAGTCTATGGACAGAGCGACAAAAAAAACACAAGAATATTTTAAACCCGACTCAAAAATAACAAATAATGAATATATAATGTCCAAAGAGTATACCACAAAAGTACAAAGTAAATTAACTTCGCTGATTGAATATATGAATGAAGAATATAGGATATCAAAAAAAATAATCGATGAATCGCAAGACGAACTAGATAAAATCAACAATGATCCAAATTATAAACCGGCCGAAAAAGTAGTACATGAACATCCTAAAGCTGTTGAACAAAATTACAATACAACACCAAAAAATCCTTGAGAAACATACCCGAAAAATTACAATTAATAAATTAAAGGTGTGATCATAATGTCAGATGAATATACAGAATTTAGAAATAAAATAGAAAAGAGATTAAATCTAATAAGAAAAACACGTATTGAAAACGAAGAAAATATATATTCTCTTATGTCT
>DAOVWP010000144.1 GCA_030636615.1 Candidatus Nanohaloarchaea archaeon | reverse complement strand
GACCACCTGTCTTTTAGTTTCAGATCTTTTTTGTCAATGGGGAATCCGCCGAATTCTAATAGGTCTACATGCTTTTCCAGACCTTTGAATTCCGGGAAGTAAGTGAATGATATGTTCATATTTATCTACATGTGATATTTGTTTTGTGGGTTTTTATATTTAGATTGGGATTGTCTGTATTGGTCCTGTTGGAGTTACACATTCTACTCTTTCATTTGTTATCCCTGCCATTATAAGGAAATAATCAATGGCGTTGACTACTGCTACATGTGGTATGTTTTCTTTTATGCAGTATTCATGCGCGGGGCTTCCTATTTGAGGGCAAAATATTGTGTTTTTTCCTGTGAATACGTCGCCTTCTTTGTCTCCTGTGTTTGTGATTATGTAATCTTCTCCCGGAAATCTGATTTTTCCAAGCTCGTTCGCTGCATTTTCTTTTGTTGGCCTGAAACCGTTCTTTCTGTAGATTACATCTACACAGAAATCTGTATTTTCATCTATTTCAAAACTGTCAGGTATAGTCATATCAGTAAAGTCTTTCATGTGTTCTAATGCAAAATTGTGGTTGTCTTTACGATCAATTGCTATTGAGATTTCGCTGCTTTTTTCTTTTGAAAATCTTACTGATTGCAGAGTGTGTACATGGCGCAGGATGTAATCAAGCGCTTGTGTGTTTTCAAGAGTGGGCTCAAAAATTATCTTTTCATCGCTATGTCTGAAATCACTTGTGTCATATTCAGATTTTTTTATTGCTTCATATATATCCGTTGTGCTGATGTCTTTATCTTTTACAAGGAAGTGTTCTCTTAGATCTCCCCGTCCTGGCTCGTCTCCTTCAAAGTAGAAGCAGTTGACATTTTTTGAGACATTTCCCTGTATTGCTATCTTTAGTCCCTGTTGAGCTGCTTCTATAAATATTTCTTTTTCCATATTATAGAATTCTGAGGAGTTTTCTATTGGGTCAATCTCATATATCTTTCCTTCATATTCAAAGACGGCGCCGAGTTCTCCGATAATGCTTATGGGTATGCCTCCAAGTCTTTTGTCTCTGAATCCTCTCAGGCTGCTCAGATCCCATCCAGAGATTATACTTTTTTCAACATATTTGTTTTTTTCTGTGGAAAGTATTGCATTCCTTACATGTGCCCATGGGTAGAAGTCTGTGCCTATAAGTCTTGTAACTGGTCCCTGCACGTCAAATCCTACAATGACTGGTGATGAATCGAAATCCAGCCCTTTTTCATCTGCCAGAGCCAATACTTTTTCAATTTGTTCTTTTATGTAGTAGTCTGACCCAAAACCGCATTCTTCAATGGTTTTTGTCAAAGCATCCTTTATTATTATAGCAGGCCTGTCATCTATGATATTATTTTCCGTTATATGTTCTGGTGTCGTGTGGCTGTTATTTATAATGGTATCTACTGTTATCTTTTTTGGTATGGCTGGGTATTGGGCATCTGCTAGGCCGCCGTCTACAGGTATAACTTTTCCTGTGACATATCTGAAATCGTCTGATGATATAGCTACTACTATGGATGATACGTCTTCGGGTTTTC
>DAOVWP010000095.1 GCA_030636615.1 Candidatus Nanohaloarchaea archaeon | reverse complement strand
TGTAAAGAGTATGATTTAAAACCACTTAAACTTATAAAATCTACTCCTGAACAGGAAAATTATAAATTCGTTAATTTTTTAGTATCTGATAATATTCATTTTAGAGCAGATAATATAATGAATTATAAAAAACCCTATTTTAATAAAGATTTAGTTAAAATAAAAATAAATTTCAATAATAAGAAAGAAGCAAACATATTGGATAATATATTTAAGAATACTTTACTTGTTAATTCTGAAAAGATTGATCTGTAATAGCAAAACTTTTATATAGGTGATCTGTATTATAAATTATAGTGAGGTTTATGGGTGAATATCTTTGTCTCCTTTGTTTCTGAAATAGATATAGATTGTGATTTGCTCAGTTCTAATAAATTTTGTGTATTATTTACAGGTATGTGTAGTTGTTGTAGCTGTTGCTGTATACTGTAGTTACAGGTATGCAACAGGTGTTTTTGATTTCTGTGCTTTTGTGTATCTGGTGACTGCGTAGATGTTGTTTAAACTTAGTTATGTTTATGTTGTTTGTGAGTTGTTGATGGTTTTTGAGGAGGATGTGAAAAATGAAAAAAGAAAATAATGTTATCGGACTTATCGGAAAAACGCCGTTGGTAAAGCTTAGCGGGAAGATCAATCCCTATGCTGAAAAAGGTATAGAGATATTTGCAAAGCTTGAAGGTTTCAACCCTTCCGGTTCTATAAAGGATCGGATTGCTCTGAAGATGGTAGAGATGGCTGAAAAGAGCGGAGCACTTACGGGCGGCAAAACTATAATTGAGGCGACAAGCGGAAATACTGGTATTGCCATTTCGATGATTGCTGCAATAAAAGGATATGAGATGGTTGTTGTGATGCCTGAAGAGGTAAGCATAGAGCGACGACAACTTATGCAGGCTTACGGGGCTGAAATAATACTGGTTGAGCGGGGTAAAGGAACTGATGGCGCAATCATGAAAGCAAGGGAAATTGTTGAGGAAGATCCTGAAAAATATTTTATGCCTGATCAGTTTACAAATAAATATAATTCTCTTGCTCACTATGAGACTCTGGCTAATGAAATAATTGAGCAGGTTCCGGGAGATGTAGATTACTTTGTTACTGGTGTTGGCACCAGTGGAACTCTTATGGGTGTCGGTACAAAGCTGAAAGAGGTTTTCAGTGATGTAAAGGTCTATTCAGTTGAGCCAGGACTAGGACACAATATACAAGGTCTGAAGAATATGAATGAGGCAATAAAACCCCAGATATATGATGAGAATCTTCTTGATGGGAAGATTGATATCAAGGATGATGATGCGTTTGATCTTGCGAAGAGTCTTGTACTGAATGAAGGTATATTTGTTGGTCTTAGCTCTGGTGCATCGCTTTTTGGCGCTCTTCGAATTGCAGAAGGTATGGCAGAGAAGGGTAAGATTGGCAATATTGTCATAATATTCCCAGATCGAGGTGAGAGATACATCAGTACCGGCATTTTTGGATAAACTATAAAAATAACCAAGGTGCAATAGTAAGTATAATACAATAGGTGATTGTAATTAATGTAGAAGGAATTGATTTACCTGAAGGGAAACTTGCGTTTTTCTGGTTTCTTGGCGCTGTTGCTCTTAGTGGTGGTGCATGGTTACTTGGTCAAAGGGATGCTACTGCATTCCAGAATATTGCTGCTTTTATCCTTATATTGGTTGCCGGTCTTTCATGGGTTGGTGTAGGTGTAGGGGTTGTACACAGGCACTCTCTTCATAAGAGATGAATGGTTGTTGAAAAGATTATTGGTGTGAGCTGAGAATGAGGAAAATTCCTGAAACAAGACTTTTTGCTATGTGGGTGAGCGGAAGCATTGCGCTGATGTGCGGTGTCTGGATTGCCGGTCAGGTTGAAATGGTTAGCGGAGCTACTACTTCTTCTTATTTTTTTGCGCTTCTTATCTCTATTGTGTTCAATATGATTGGAGCATATGCAATCTTTGATATGATAAAGTGTGTTGCTGGAAATCTGTGAGTAGTGATACTCTGATAATTTTTAAAGATTTAGATATAACTACTTGTTGATGATACATAAAATATATGGTTCTGGGTTAGGGGTCAAAGAAATCAGGAAATCTTTTACAATGAAAAATGTGCATCCTGAGAATAATAAGCAATTAGCTTTTGCTGTTGATAATCTGAAAAGTGATGAATATCTTCAGCTTAGTAAAGATTATGAGTTTGTAAAAAATGGACCGGCATCAGGGCTTAGATATGATTTGCGTCCGACTAATATCTGTGATTATACAAAGCTTGGTAAGGAGAGAGTACGCAAGAGTAATGATGTTTATGATGTAGCGATTGATACATTGATTGATAAAAAACTGTCTAAAGGGTTTAATCCAAGGCCATATTTTGGGTGGATGGGATTTGATCACAGGAAAAGGATTGTATCATACCTTGCTCTTGTAGAAGGTCATATGTTATGGAAAAAGTTAAGAGATGAAATAGATTCCCAAAATGTAGGGATTCATGGAAATAATGCGAAGCTGAAGATTCCATCAGGGACTGTGAAAGATAAATCCTATACAGTTAAGTTTGGTAATTTCCCTGTTGTTGATTCTAATGAGTCTCTTGTGCTTGCAGTAAATCTTCACTCTGAATGCGGATGCGAAAAAAAGTTCTATGAGGGAAACCTGTAC
>DAOVWP010000065.1 GCA_030636615.1 Candidatus Nanohaloarchaea archaeon | reverse complement strand
AATCTTATTCTTATTAAGCATATTTCTTATCTTTGCAACAAACTCTGGATTTGCATCATTGCCTGAAAATTTGCCACCATATCCTCCGGATTTCTCAACAGCAACACCTTTCCCAAGGACAGAAGCATTTAAAGCGTCATGCACAGACTTGAACGTTGGGTTCATTCCCGCAGTGACATCACCGCTGATACCTTCACTTTTTGAAAGAATATCACGCAATTCATGTTCACTTGATTTTCCGCTATTCAGTAAAATTATCTTGCCGACAATTCTCTTGAAAAACTCAGAGCGAGCACTCGTATTTCCCATGCTGCCAATCTCTTCCTTATCTTCAAAAAGTACAATTGTAGTCTTCTTTGGAATTGATACAAATGTGCTCATAAGTGAAGCATATACACAAGACTTGTCATCATGTCCATAAGCTCCCATAAGCCCACGATCAAACCCTACATCTCTCAACTCAATACAAGGAACAGCCTCGACTTCTGCGCTCACAAAATCCTCTTCAATAATACCGTACTCATCATAAAGATGTTTAAGGATATTCATTTTAACCTTCTCCTTGACATCTTCATCATCAACAGGTATGGATCCAACTATGATATTAAGATCTTCACCAGAAATTACCTTCCTGGAAGCCTTCTTATCCTGTTCTCTGCTAAGATGTGGAAGAAGATCAGGAATCACAAACACAGGATCATCTTTCTTGTCTCCTATTGTAAACTCAATATTTTTACCGCTCTCCATCACAACCCTGCAATAAAGTGTAAGCGGCCAGTTGACCCATTGATATTTTTTTATTCCGCCATAATAATGACTTTTCATCAGACTAAGGTCTGTTTCTTCATAAAATGGATATGGTTTGAAATCAAGTCTTGGCGAATCCACATGAGATACAATCATCCTGAGACCGGAACTAAGCGGCTCTTTACCTATCAATATAAGCGCAGCATGCTTGCCTTTTTCAGAAATATAATATTTACCCTTCTTGCTGAACTCTTTCGCCTCATCAAGAGAACTGAAACCATTTGCCTTCGCGCTTTTGACAATATTAAATATAGCTTGCCTGACTGTTTTAGACTGATCCATAAATTGCTTATAACCATCGCAAAACTCAAACGCATCCTTGTTAAAATCCTTTGTCCTGTTCCATGCAGTCTTTTTCTGAACTGTGATTTTTTCTTCAAGCTTCTTCATTTTGCTTTTTTTATCTTTTTTAGTATCCATACTGTTCCACCACTCAGATATTCATTTATCATTATAATTTATATGAATTTCGTATAATAACTAATCAATAAGGAAAAATAAATTCTGAAATCCCACAATATTGCGCAGGATCCTAGACAATTTTGAAATTAAAGGTCTTTCTCACTCAAAACATTAATCTTTGTCCTAAGCCCTGTTTCTTTATCATTGCATACAATGACGCTAACACCAACATCACTTGCAGCCATACAAACTTTGCGCTCAAGCTTACCATCCATAATTATAACTTTAGGATTTGAAACTTGTGATATTGCCATAGCAAGCTCTTTCACAGGCACCCTGCCTGAAAAATTCTTATTCTTATCATATATGCTCGCAGCTCTGGTTCCCATCAACTCTTCAAGTTGCTTCTTATAATTTTCTTTTGCTTCATCGTCAACCTTTTCTGATCTTGGTTCTGAATCAAATTGAGGTCTTCTCGTAAAAGTTCTGGTTCCTGTTGATCTGGAAACGCTTCGTGTATTAAAAGAACCTCTTCGCTCTGTGCTTGCGCCTCTGCTAACAGTGCTGCTTGTTTTCCTCTCAACACCTTTTGCAGGAACTCTTGACGTAATAGGTTTTGATGTCACAGATCTTGTCGTTGTGGATCTTGATGTCACAGACCTTGGGGTTGTAGTTCTCGTCTTACTGTCTCTTGCATAAGTTTTTTTTCCTGTTGCGCTCAGACTGGCTCCGGAAAAACTCTTTGCCTGATTAAGCGGGACCTTTTCTCTCAAAGATTTATGTATCTCTTTATGGGTCAACTCTTCAACTTCCTTGCCTTCAGGTGCGCGGGCAACAAAATCTACATCAATCACACTACTGATTGCCTTGAGTATTAAATCTCCTCCACGATCACCATCAAGATATAATGTAACTTCTCTCTCCTTTGTCAACTCCTTTATGTTTGAAGGTATATTTGTGCCTCCAAGAGCAAGAGCATTATTTATCCCTGCTTTAAGGATATTTACAACATCTGCTCTTCCCTCGCAAAGGATAATATCTTCAGAAGTCTTTACGCCGGGACCTGCAGGAAGTCCTTTGTATGTTGTTATAGACTCAATCCTTAATGAGTCATTTATCTCATCTGTAATCTCAGCAATCTCGGGAGAAGTATCCTTGAGTTTATGGAGCAGTTCCTGTGCACGTTTCTTAATATGACTTCTCTTCACAGACCTTATATCCTCAACTGAAAACACTTTCAGTTTTGCATCGCATGGTCCAACCCTCTCAATTGTCTCAAGTGTTGCAGCAATCAATGCTGTTTCTGTATTTGTCAGGCTTGAAGGGATAAATATCTCTCCGCTTGATTTTCCCCGGCTTACTTTTACATTGACATCTATTCTTCCGATCCTTCCGATCCGCTGAAGTTCCCGTAAATCCATATCTGAACCGAGAAGACCTTCTGTCTGTCCAAAAAGGGCACCGATTATATCTGGTTTCTCAACAATCCCTTCTGCGCTGAATTCTATCTTTATTAAATATTTAACTGATGTTTGAGCTAATTTTGCCATTTTTAATACCTTTTTTATATATATTTTAAAAAAGACATTACATAAAATATATATTTTAATATATATTTTGATATATTATATAGAAAACAAACAATCTCTTATTTATGTTTTAGTTTTACCAAACAGTTCTTCACAATACAGGCGCTCTTAAAGGCCTGCTAATGTTATTTATTATAATGATCTGATTTTATTGATAATGGTATCGCAAGATATGTTTTCTATCACAACACATTTATGCCTTGTCTTTATATTTCCTTTAAATTTTACTGATCTTTTGAATATTTTTTGAAATTCTTTTAATATTTGTACATTCACCTTATTATTAATTGGGTTCTCTGTCACAGACACTTCAATAATATTATTTACAAAACAAACTTTAAATTTTGTGGATTTCAGACATACTTTGAAATTGACATGACAGTCATCTCCAACCTGTCTTATTGATTCCATGATATTTTTTTGTTTTGATATAAATATAATATAGCCTGCTATTAACACATCTGATCATTTAATCACAAATGCTGACGATAACAGGCCTATTTACATTATTTATAAGAAAGATAATTTTATAAACCTATTTTTATTCAAAAATACAGATTTATAGATAAAAACACGAACAATATATTCAAAAACAAGTACTAATGAAGAACATATTTTAAATCAGTAAACCCTTTCTATATTTTTTATATTTAAAGGTAAATTTTTATTAAATTTAC
Source organism: Candidatus Nanohaloarchaea archaeon (assembly GCA_030636615.1). Classification (GTDB taxonomy): domain Archaea; phylum EX4484-52; class EX4484-52; order EX4484-52; family GLR71; genus DAOVWP01. Next base: position 345 of record DAOVWP010000065.1, on the reverse strand, counting down.
GTAAATTACACCTATCATTAAAATTAAGAGTATATATCTTTTCTCCATGAGGTATATATGATTTAAATCTTAAGGATTCTATAATACTAGCAGCATTACCGGAAAATAAAGAATTATAAATTTGTTTTGATTTATTTACCTTTTCAACATTATATATCTCAATTCCACTATAATCTCTAAATAGATCTATATTTTGCCTTGTCACTGGCTTCACTAACAACATCTTAACCTTGACGCCTCGATCAACAGCATTCAATAAAGTAGTATAGATATAATCACTATCACATAAAGCTTCTTTCATACTATTAGAAAGTATCTTGATTTCCTCTCCTTTCTTCGCTCTTT
>DAOVWP010000075.1 GCA_030636615.1 Candidatus Nanohaloarchaea archaeon | reverse complement strand
ATTGAGACTGAAAAATTTTCTTGTTGAAAAACTAAACTATCCGGAAGCAATAATTGTATATGGGAGTTATTCACGCGGAGAGGATACTGAAAAGTCAGATATAGATATTTTTATTCTGTCATCTACAAAAAAAGATGTTGAGGTCTCATCATATGAAAAATCACTTAAAAGGGAGATCCATATAATAATACAATCAGATTTCAATAGAGTTTCAAAAGAGATGAAAAGCAATATAACAAACGGTATTGCGCTTTATGGAGGGATTGAATGTTAGCATTTTCATATTTTCTGGGCAAGAAAAAAGTATTGAGGAGAAAAAAAGATATACCTCTTGCAAAAAGCTTGATTGAAGATGCAAATGCAAGGATAGTTTTTGCAAAAAAGAGCAAAGAAGACACAAAATATGCCTTTGAGGCATCATATGAATCTGTGCGTGAGCTTATGGATGCAATTCTTGCAGTAGTTGGGTATAAATCATATTCTCATGAGGCATCAATAGCCTATCTGCAAGAATATGATTTTTCACAGCCAGTAATAAGCCACATAGATAACATACGAAAGAAAAGGAATAATTCTAAATATTATGGAAAAACTATTGATAAAGCAGAAGCAGAAAGTGATATGTTTTTTTTGGAAAGTCAGTTTGATATTCTTTTGGTTTTGGTCTCCGGATTGATTGAGACTGAAGATAAAAGACATAAATTATAATATAAATAAAAAATTAGCAATAGATCATAAATATTCATGTGAACATAAAGTACAAAATCAGACATTTGTAAATGATGCCTTATCCATAAGTTCATCTACATCATCTTCTTTATCTTTCGGTTTATCTTTACCAGTAGTTTGGTCTTTCTGTTTTTTTTCTTTATTTGATGTTTGATGAAGTTCATCTGCAGGATAACTTATCTTTGATCTCAGCTCATCCGGATCAATTGCAAGAGATTCTTTTTCATACTTTGCATCATCCTCGGATTTCTGTGCAGCTATTACTTTCTTTTTGAGTTCTTTATTGATATCAACCTGCCAATGGTTGGCGACCATCCCTGTCTTTGTAAAGCGGACTTTTGAGTTGAGGAGATTGAAAAGCTTGTCTTTATTGTTGTAATACATTGTTATGTATTCTGAAACTTCATCAAATTTGCTGATGTTATTTTTTATAAGCCAGTCGAGGATGAGTTTTCTTGATTTGACTTCTAACTCGATACTCTTGGAATCTATACCGTATTCAACACTCAATCTCTCAAGGACAAGACTGTTGCGTTTTGTAAACTTATCTGAAGATGGCTGCCATTTGAAAGGAGAACTGGCATCTATCTTCATGTTCTTGACATCTACACTCACCACTTCTGAAATTTCTTTTATCCTTCTTGTGTTGAGTCCGATCTGTACTGCGTGCTGAAGGATTATGACTACATCAAGAGCTTCCACAAGAGATCCTGACAGACTTATTGGAGGTGTTGTCAATCTTTCAAGGATGTCTTTCACACTTCCTGCGTGCATCGTTGAAAAGGATGCGTGACCTGAAGCCATACCCTGAAACAGGACTGATGCTTCTACACCTCTAACTTCACCTACAATAACATAGTCCGGATTCTGACGGAAAGATTCTTTCAGGAGATCAAACATCGATACTTCACCATAGTTGTCTTTGCCTGAAGATGATGAACCGAAACTTTCACGGGAGACTGCAGGGATCCAGTTTTCGTGCATCAGATGAAGTTCACGCGTGTCTTCAATAGATACTATCTTATTTGTTGGAGGGATGAAAGAGACTAATGCATTGAGGAAAGATGTCTTTCCGGATGAAGTTGTACCAACAACCAAGAAGTTTTTCTGATGCTCAACCACATACCAGAGATATGCAAATATATCTGAATTGCCTGTGCCGAACTTGATGAGATCTATGCAACTGTATGGAGTCTTTGCGAAACGTCGTATTGAAAATGTCGGACCTTTGGTCGTTATATCTTTTGTAAATGTGGCATTAACCCTTGACCCATCAGGCAGAGATGAATCAAGAAGAGGTTCTGCATAAGTGACATAACTTCCGCATCGCTCAGCAAGTTTGATTATGAAATCTGCTGTTGCATCAAATCCATAAAACACTACATTTGTCTTCATAGACCCGTATTTCTTGTGCTGGATATAGAGTGGGACACCCACACCATCGCAACCGATATCTTCGATGTAGGGGTCTGCAAGGAGTGGTTCAAGCTGATTGAGGCCTACAAAATCCCGGTAGATGTAATACATGATTCTTGTCAGCTCACCAGGTTTAAGTCTTAGACCTTCACTGAATATAACCTCTTTTACCTTTTCTTTTAGATACATTAAGATCTGATTCTTCTTGAGGGCATCTATATCCATTGCATTCTCACCTTCAGCAGAAGATGAGCTTTCTGCTTCTTTGAAGAATTTATCAAGATTGAGTTCGAGTGTCCTTATGAGAGAAAAACTAATCTTTTTGTAAGTCTTACGCTCTTCTTCACTCAGTTTTGGTTCCACGACAGTATAGAGGATTGAATCTTTTTGTTGAGAATACGAAATATGGGCATAGGCAAAAGGATCTATAAGTGGATATTTTACATTGATATCTTCAAGCTTGCGGGAGATTGGCATGACTGCCGCACCAAGATTTGAACCAAGACGGAAACTGTCGAGTTCTTTAGAAATATTATAAGCAATTTTTCCCTGTCTGTTTTCTGATAGTTTGTGGCGCAACCAACCTCTTATCGGCATAAGTATCCCTATGTAAGATTAGTCATAAGGACATATATAAATTAGCCGTTGTAATCAGAATTTCTTTGGCTGTTTAAAGTTGGGTCTGCTGTCTTTTTTTACAGACATTCTCCTGTGTCTCGCACAGGCAGGGCAGACATACATCTTGTGGAACTGACCTGATACCTGATCCCTATCTAACTCTCTTCTCAGTTGGGGATCTGTTATCCTGAAACCTCTTGTTACAGGAAAGCATTTCATCCTAAGAACGGTCCTACCGCAGTATTCACAGGTGACTGAAGAGCCCTGACCGCGTCCTTTTGTCTGGTGATGTCCTCTTTTGTATGGTGCGCTTGTTGCTGGCATATATATCAACTTCGTAAATATTCTCGTAATCATCAATTGTTTCTGTTAAATGTTTTGAAGATATTTTTATAAAGGTAATTGGTTTTGATCATATCAGCAAAATTGCGGATACGGCGAATATAAGGATTAAGAGGAGGATGAATAGGAAGGTCTTTATGGCAAATTTAGTCAGTTTCCATAGCACTGAAAGGATTATGAATACTATCAGGATGGAAAACAGGAAGGTGATGAATTCCATATATTTGTTTGTTTTTTAGAGTATATAAAAATTGGGGTTTTGGATATATCAAAGGAGAAGTAAGAAAGGAATTGTGGAGAGGGAGAAGAGGGGGAAAATAGGATGAGAAGAGAGAGTTATGTAACTGTTACATAACTGTTTTTGGGAGTTACATAACTGTTATATAACTGCTTTGGGCTGAAATGGCTGAATTTGTGAATATTAGAGGGTTT
>DAOVWP010000146.1 GCA_030636615.1 Candidatus Nanohaloarchaea archaeon | reverse complement strand
CCCCTGAAGCATACAGTCTTTGCAGGCATATTTATCCCGACAGCAAATGTTTCTGTTGTATATAATACTTTTATCAGGCCTTTTGAGAAAAGCTCTTCAACAAGCTCTTTGATTATAGGGATCAGACCAGCGTGATGAAACCCTATACCATATGGAAGAGTCTGTCTCAAAATCTTTGTAGATTTAAGATTATTTATTTCCGGGGGTGAGTGTGACAGTTTTTTTCGGATAAATGTGGCAATCTCAGGGTTTGTGTTAAAAATTTTTGCCTGCGCAAGTTCTACTGCATCATCCTGACAGCTTTTTCTTGAGAAATTAAAGAAAAAACAAGGTAGCTGGTCTTCTATCTCTGAGATCAGCTCAACTGGTGAAGGGGGATCAACAAATTGTTTTTTCATAGCTGTGTTTTTGCTGCGGCGCGCATATTGTTGCGAGTCGTTGACATCTCTTATATGTTCAAGGGTTGTTATTCCCTGTTCAGTATCATAAAAATTCATATGCAGTGGTACATTTCTCTTATCCTGTTTTATCACATCGACATTGTGCTTCTTGATTGATTGAATCCAATCTGCAAATTCTGATGCATTAGGTATTGTTGCAGACAGACAGAGAAACCTTACATGAGGTTTTGAGAAAATTATAGATTCTTCCCAGACATATCCTCTTTCGATGTCGTTTATGAAGTGGATCTCATCAAAGACGACATAAGAGACTTCGTTGATCATCGGATCATCAACAAGAGCCATGTTCCTGTAGATCTCGGTCGTCATTATAAGGATTGGCGCACCCGGATTCCTGACAATATCGCCTGTGAGAAGTCCTACATTCTTTTCGCCAAAATCTTTTGAGAATTCTTTGTATTTCTGGTTTGAAAGCGCTTTAATCGGAGCGGTGTATATCACTCTGATATCTTTTTTGATATATTTGTTGATGATATAATCAGCAATAAGGGTCTTTCCGGATCCTGTCGGAGCTGAAACGACAACAGAGTGGTTCTTATCAATTGAATCTATTGCCTCTTCCTGAAACCGGTCCAGTTTCAGTCCCTTGTATTCCATATAACTAATTGTTTATCCTTGTTTTATAAATAATGTGGCAGATTGCGAGTGATATCCAGAACAAGCTGATGTAGATTAATAAGATAGATTGGGGTTCCCAGAAATTCAATAATAATCCTGCTGCAAAAGGAGATATCATGGCAAAGATATTGTCGAATACTGCGTCAAGTCCAAGCAGTTCTCCCCTGTATTTTGATTCAATATGTTCTGTCAGTATAACCCCCTGCGCAGGTCCATGGATTGCTTCACCGACAGCATACAGCGCAGCAAACAGCCAGAAGATGTAGATGTTTCCTGTAAAAGCGAGGAATATGCCGCTTAATCCTAAAATGAACATTGAGATTTGAGCAGGTATGAAAGGTCCCAGTCTATCAACCAGTTTCCCTGAGAACAGTAGTATGAAAAAAGCGGCTATGCCCATTGTTGCAAATATTGATCCTGTTATGAT
>DAOVWP010000019.1 GCA_030636615.1 Candidatus Nanohaloarchaea archaeon | reverse complement strand
CCAAAGAAAAAAAGAAAAAGTATCCTTTCAGCGACGACCTCAAGACAGAAAACCTATACTACTCAGACTATTCAAAAGTAGAGTTTAAGGCAAAAATAATAAGCATCAAAGACAACATGATCATCCTTGACAAAACACATTTCTATGCTCTCTCAGGAGGTCAGGCATCAGATAAAGGCCATCTCAACAACGAAGAAGTCATAGATGTTGCAAAGCAGGGCAATGCAATGATTCATATCATGAAAAACCCGACCAATCTGAAAATAGGAGACATAGTTACAGGAAAAATCGACATAGAAAGAAGAAAACAGATAACCCAACACCACACAGCCGCTCACATCATAAACGGCGCAGCAAAAATCATTCTCGGCAAACATGTATGGCAGGCCGGTTCAGAAAAGACAACAAGCAAAGGACGGCTTGATATAACTCACTATGACAGCATTACAAAAGAAGAATTAGATAAGATTGAAGATATATCAAACAATATAGTAAAGAAAGACATAAAACTTTCACTTGGATTCATGGAACGCTCTGCTGCAGAAAAGAAATATGGATTCAGGATTTATCAGGGCAGCGCGCCGATCGGCAACAACCTAAGAATAGTAGCGATAGGCAATCATGACATCGAAGCATGCGGAGGCACTCATGTAAACCGCACAGGCGAGGTTGGTGAAATAAAAATAATCCGCACCACAAAGATCCAGGACGGAGTAGTAAGAATAGAGTTCATGGCTGGCAACGCCACAAGAACAGCAAAAGAGCTGAATAACAGCAGTATTGATGAAATATGCGCAACACTGAACTGCAAACAGTCTCAGATCCCTGCAAGGACAGAAGAGCTTTTCAGCAAATGGAAGAGAGCAAAAAAAGCCCTTAGAAAAAACAAAAAGATCGATCCAAAACAACTTGAGCTCACATCTACAGAAGACTATGAAGGAAATCCGATTGACAAATCCTGTGAGATTCTCAAGAGCCAGAAACCCCATCTTGCAAACACGATAAAGAAATTCAAAAAAGAACTTGATGACATGAAACAAAAGATCTTAACTCAGCAAGAGTAAACCTATTAAAAATCAACTGCAAAAATATAATATATATAACTCCTTTACAACAACCAAACTACATGAGTAAAAACATATCATTCTCAACAGCACATAATAACAATTCATACATAGACCATTTAGATACCACTATTTGCAAAACAATATACAATACAAAAAAAAATATTCTGCAAAACATCGACAAGAAAGGATACGATATAATGTTAGAAAGTTCTAAACAATTCATAAGAGCTGGAAATAATTGTAATTCTTTTACCCTAAGAGCAATTGGAGGCATCATAGGATTAACAACCCTTGCAATAATAAAAAACTCAAAAGCAAAAAAGAACAACTATGACCAAATAACAAACATAACAAACAACACAGGAGATCTAAATACCAAAAATTACTAAGAGAACTAACTTAAAAATCCATCAGGATACAATAATCATAACTGGAAGAAAGCTGCGAATCCATATTCTCACATAAGAAATCCTTAATCTCTGTCTCATTAAAAGAATCAAACTCAAAATCAGCAGAAGCACTGCGTACATTTATTGAATTCTCATAAACTCCGCTCTCTTTTATCAGGTACACAACAATAAGATCCCCATCCTGAACCGCCAGAGGAGCAAAATCACTCAGCACAAACGCCTCAATATTTCCTGCAAAATTATCATTACCTGTTTCTATAAATATCCTGAAATTCCCGAGAAGAACATTTTCTGTCTCTTCATCTATATCAAGTCGCTCAAGAACCTGATTCTCAAAAATCTTATCACTGATACCTCCCCTGCCATCACCATCATCCATTTTCCAGAAAAACGCACCTGCAAACATTGAACCAAAAAACATAACAGCAATAAAAACGCAAAAGATTTTTGAACTTAAATTCTTACTTTTACTTTTGCGAGACATAATCAAAACCTACAAGTTTTTCTTAAGTGACTCTTTTAAACCTTTTGCAACACTTTTCAAATTAGAAATCTTATTCAAAGGAACGCCGCATGACACAATCAGATCATCATCTGCTTCCTGAAACTTCATAGTATCATATATACCTTTTGCAAACAACTTATCAACAATACCATTATTTAATCCGATAAGAAGATTAAGCGGATATGCCCCACTTTTTTCAATAAGATCATTCAGACCTTTCCCTTTTGGATAATTCCACCCTACAAGCTTAATATTTTTACCATTTGCATATTGTATAGCATGCATTGACACTTTTGTATTGGTAATCATCCGCGCATGTACAAATGGATAAGAATTCTTCTTCCGGACCTTGTACCCTTCTTCCAGATCTTCCAGTACTGCCCATACAATCATAGATACAGGAAGTCCGGTAAACCTGTGAAAAGATTGATGATGCTTGCACTCGATAAATTCCAGCACACCATCTTTCTCGATTGACACATCAATCTCATGATCTGTACAATACCCCATCGGTTTTGGTTTCGGTTCCCATACTGTCTTATAACCATAATACTTGAACATATTAGCTATATACATCTCAAACTGATGCGTACACGTATCCATCTTCGCTACAGCCTCGCGCAGAAGATACCTCCTTGCAGAATGCTTATCAAGTTTCCTAAGCTCCGATAAAATTATTCCCTTAATCTGCTTCGTAGTCATCCCATCTCTCAGTTGATTCTCTACCTTGTTTAAAACAACTTCCACATCCTCCTCAGACGCGCCGGATCTACTGCAACTATAAATTGCCTTCTTCCGATCAAAAAGAACACTTTCTCCATTAGCTTTGACAATCATGACCATAATAAGAGATTATCCGAAACATACATAAATAGTTATAAAAAGATTACAAAAAAATTCAGCCTATACAGTCCCGTAGTGTAGGGGTCAATCATCTCGGTCTTTGGAACCGAGGACCGCGGTTCGAATCCGCGCGGGACTATCTTACCCTGACCAATTCTTGACATCAGATATAAAATATATAAACAACTGATGCCCAATAATATAATATATATAAAAGACACCTAGTGATTAATATGCCGGCAAAAAAGAAAATGTTAACCAAAGGAAAAACAAAAGTAAGACAAAGAAACGAAAAATTCTCAAAAAAAACAAAACAAGCACATAAGACTGTAAAGCAAGAAGAAAAAAAGAATAAACACCCGCTCACAGAAAAACTGAAAAAAATAACAACTGCAGACTATATACAGATAGCGATTATCATAGTGCTTGTTGCATACCTGATTTTTGTAACCCTAAAATTCAACAGATTGATATAAAAGGTAAGATCTAAAATGGCCCTGGCAGAACCTGTATCCAACATGATAGAGATTGTAGGAGACAACGCGGGTCTATTCATAGTAATTGCCTTAAGCCTTGCCATAATATTTTATTCTCTATTTGTAATGGGATACATGCTGTTCAACTACAAAAAAATGGGAAACAAGAGGATGGCACTTATACTGGTAATCCTCACAGAAGTGATTGCAGTAGCAGAACTTCAACTACTCATAAAGATATTATCAACTTCAAACTATCTTGGGTTTGATCTTGTAATCCATGTTTTAAACGCTACAGCCATGATTTACTCATTTTTGGTCCTCAACAAGAACGAGGGTATCACACAGCTTTTAGATATTGGACAAAAGAACAATAAAGAAGAACCTGCATCAGAAACTCTTGGAAAGAAGAAAAAAATAGCTGAGGGATATGTTTATCTTATCAATGAGAAAAAACCACTCAAAGCTTTTGAAATATTTAGAAAAAAGACAGGACAGGGAAAACAGGGACTTGCCATAACAAAAGAAATACCTGATAGGATAAGAAAAGACTACAAAATCAACGAAGAGATTCCTGTAATGGAACTGAGTGCAAACTTCACGAGAAAAATGAGGATTGAAGACATAATTTCAAAGATAACTAAATTTATTGAAGACTCAAACAAAGATGGAATATTAGTGATAGACTGCCTTGATAGGATCATGACAAGCATAGACTTCAACACACTGCTGAAAATTGTGCAGATATTAAAGACTCAGTCCATAAAAAACAACAGCATCATAATCATCAGTATCAACCCGGAAATTTTTGAACAGAAACAACTTGCGCTAATTGAACAGGAAACAGAAGTATTAACAGAAAAAACTGAAGAAAAAACAAAAGGTGACTAAAACAAGATGTTTTTAAGAAAAAAAACAATCAAAGGACACGAATACTGGTACCTTGTAGAAAACACATGGAATGAGGGAAAATCCAGACAGCATGTTCTCAAATATCTTGGCAAAAGGGAAAGTTTTGATATGGGTAAAGTCATAAAATATATTGAAGAAGAAAACAAAAAGAAAAAAATAAAGAAACAGGAACTCAAAGAAAGTAAATAACACACACAATAATATATATAATGAAATATATACAACCAAACAAACCTTTTTAAGTATATACTAATAAATATATAAATCAGTTAAATCTAAATAATATCAGGTGGGGTATTTGGAATCAGAAGACAGTCTTGACAATTTATTTCTTCACGCAAAACCAGTCAAAATATTGCTAGGTATGAAAGCCAATGACTCCTCAAAGACTTATGCATCAATTCTGGCAAAGATTGCAGACTGTACATATTCTCACACAGTAAAGATTCTAAACATCTTTGAACAGCACAAGCTGATCGAATTCAACAAGAACGGGCGCATCAAACATATTGTCCTGACAAAAAAAGGAGAAGAAACAGCAAAGTATCTGGATGAGCTGTCCAGGATGCTCAAGAAGAATTAATCAACCATTTTAGCACCATAAATAAGACAAAAAAAAGCACATGATTAAATTTATTGCTACGCTACATAGTGCCTAACTACAAAACAAACACAAAAACCCACATAAAACATTTAGCCAAAATCACACACATACTCTTAAACTAAAACAAAAAACAACAATATATCACCTTATTTAGTGCCTAAAATAGTTCAATAAAATTCAACATGATCTTACCTTTTCTAAGATAATAGATAATAAACAAAACTCTGCTGCCTAACGACTACAAAAATTTAAAAAACCAAAAAAAGTGCTCAACATAAAAAACCCAAAAATAACAAAGAAACCAACAAAAACAGATATATACTACAACACATAAAATAACACATATTATGTCGCATAAGCCCCATTATGCGACACAAAACATTAAAAACGATAGCAGCAAAACAAATTAAAAGGTATCGAAATATGGATAAAAACACAAAAATACTCAAAAACTTCATACTTGAGCTAAACTTATTAGGTTATAGTGAAAATACAATCAAAACATATAGGTTAACTGTTGAAGATATGCTAAAAAGAGTAAATAAAGATCCAAAAGACATAGATGAGATTAAGATCAAAGAGTATCTCATATATCTAAAAAAAGATAGAAACAACAGCAATAAGACTATGGCCATGAAAACAAATGCAATAAAGACATTTCTGAAAACACTTAAAAATCCGGCAGCAGATGACATAAGACTGCCCAAAGTCGAAAAGACACTTCCCACAGTATTATCAATAGAAGAAGTAAAAAGACTCCTAGAATGCGCAGGAAACACGAGAGATCACCTGACATTACGGGTCCTATATTCAACAGGCGTAAGAGTATCAGAACTTGTAAAACTCAGGATAAATGACATACAGGATCAAAGAATACACATAAGATCCGGTAAGGGATCAAAAGATAGGATCATCTATATAGATCCAAAAACGGAGATTATGATAAAAACATATATTGAACAGAACAGACCAAAGACCCATATCTTTGAAAACAAAGAAAATAAACCCCTGACCCCAAGAACAATACAGCGTATCGTAGAAAAATACAGAAACAAAGCAGGAATAGACAAAGAAGTGACACCCCATATCCTGCGGCACAGTTTCGCAACCCATCTGCTGCAGAACAAAGCAGACATAGTAGTGATAAAAGAACTTCTCGGACACTCATCCCTTACAACAACCCAGATATACACCAACATAAGCAATGAATTCAGGGAGAAAAGCTACAATAGTGCCCACCCGCTTGCAAAAGAAGAAACTAAAGAAAACACGAAATTCTAAGAAATTCATAAAGAAATGTGAGAGTTAGAAAGTTTCCCACAAAAACTCTATACCAAAAAGAAGAGCAAAATAAGCTTAAAATCCTAAAAATTGCGCTTTTCACAACATTTTAACCAATTACCCTAGTATTATTAATTAAAAAGAGAACATAGTTTTGAAAAATAGAGAGCACTATGAAAACATAATATTATAAACATATAAAAACATACAAATACAAGTAAACAAGACTATAATAATACAAAAGTATATAACAGTAAATAAATAAAATTATAAAACTATATAACTATACAAAACACACAAATCTCAAAAAAACCTAACTCTCACAAAAATCTATAGTATAGTGCTCAAATGTGAGAGTTGAGCAAAATCAGCTAAAAACAAAACTAAAAACACAGAGTATATAACAAAATTGCAGTTATGTAACAGTTACCACAGCAAAAACACCACACTGTTACAACATTTCTCTAAAAAACACTGTTACAACAGAGCCATACAAAAACTACAAATCAAACAAAATATGCTATATAGTGCCTATATCAACAAACAACAGCATTAAGAGAACCACACACACAGATCATTAAAACACAGCAAGCAAATCAAACACAAATAAGATTAATAAATTGTATATAGTACTATAAACATATAGTGAAACATAAATACAAAATTATAACACCCCCAAAACATAATATTATACCAACATACAAAGATACAAATATCTTCAACTATGTATATAAAACTATATACTCATACAACAACCAAAACTCTTACAAAATACCCCCTATTAAACAGACAGATCTAAAGAAAAACGAAAAACAACTCAAAAATAGAAATATCCAAAAATACAACACTCAAATGTGAGAGTTAAGCAAAAAACAAAATAATAATAATAATAATAATAACATAACAAACTGTTACCACAGATAATTCTGTTACAACAATATCAAAAAAACGTTATGTTACAACACAACCCTGTTGGAACACAGTTACAACAAAATACAACAAATCATTCAGGAATCATATGTTCCTGCCTGGCCCTCTTAGAAAGCCGTATGAATTTCCTTCCATTAGACCCGGATTCTTCTTCAATAGAAATACCATACTTACGCAAATCATTTACATAAGATCTGGCTGTTGCCTCCTTCTTACCAATCCTCTGCGCAAGCTCAGCATAAGATATCCTCACCTCAGCATTCAATAGAATATTATATGTAGGCAGTATTGCAGCAGGAAGCTTACCTTTGATCGACTTCTCTGTTACAACAGTGTTTATGACTCCAACAGGCTTTTCAATAGTCACATGCTCAATAGATTTTTGTTGTGGTAACACTAAGGTATGTGATAACTCTGTGGCAACATTATCAGACCTTGTGGCAACACTGTCAGAACCGACACCAATAGAATTGATTTCATCTTTGACTTTACTCATCACACCAGACTCAACAGATTTCAACTTCTCGTCAAACAACTTATTGATCTCTAACAAATCCTCTTTTGTCACAACAGCAGAAGAATCAGAAGAACCAACATTTAAAGACATCTGCTTTTCCAAATCACCAATTCGATCATTAAAGATTTCCCTTAATCTTTCAATATCATCAGAACCCACAGAGGAAGTACCGGAAACCAGATCATCAAAACTCTTCTGGAGACTTTCAAACCGCATAAACATATCATCCCCTCTCGACTCCACACCATCAAGTCTCAAATCAACTTTTTGAGCAAAATTATTATATTCAGAAGATATTACAGCCATTCGTGAATTGAGCGCATTAAAACCGGAAAGCACAACCTCAACAATCTCATCCATCTCAGGCTTTTCTACATACCTTTTACTAGTATCAACCCTATCTGAACCAAAAACCCCTGCAATCCAGCGCACAACCCTAATAAACACCATACAGTAATATATTTAGCTTAACTACTAAATAAAACTTCTTAAAATACAAGAGTTAGCACCAGCCAACAAAAACCAATAAATTCACAGATCAAACAAGAATATCCAATACAAATAAGTTAGCACCAGAAGATATCAATTTTAAAAAAATAAAAAATAAAACCACAAAAAACCCCTAAGTTAGCACCAGTTCAAAAATAACAAAGAAAACAAACCAAAAAAGGACTTAACACACTAACAAAATTAGGCATCATTTCTTACAATGCTTCCTGACCAGCTCAGAAATAACAACACCATCCACCTTGCCTTTCAGCTCTTTCATTACAATACCCATAATTGCTCCGGAAGATAACAATTTCTTTGTGGCAACGATGTTACATACAACTTTTTCAGCATCAGATCTACTCAAACACTTAAGCCCCTTATCACGAATTATTGTTGCAACAGATTCACTACACTTAACATATTCTTTAATTATGACAAAAACTGCCCCATAGACAATCTTACCTGCAACATAACAACCAAAAACATCTATAAAAAGTGAATCAGGAAGCTTTCCAGTATCAATCTTCTCCCTTGAGCGAAGATCAGACAAATCATTCACAAAGAAGTTAGCAACCTTCTTTGCATACTTTTTCCCATATTTACTTACCATCTTCTCAAACAGCAAGCAATAACCTGAATCCACAAGAGTCCTTGCAATCTGCTCACTCAGACCAAATTCAGAGACATACCTCTTTTCTTTATCCTCAAGAAGTTCCGGAACAGATTTCTGAAAAGCAGACAACATCTTGGAATCAATAACAATATCAACCTCATCAGTCTCAGGATACATCCTTGCCCCGCCAGGAAGTGGACGCGCATATGATGATGTTGCATCAACATGATTAGGCACTCTAGTCTCTTCAGGCACACCCTTAAGAAGTATCTGGGCTCGCTCATGAACAGCATTTATTGCCTTAACGACAGTACTTTTCGGCCCTGCAATGACGAGGACAAGATCATCAGGCTTTGATCTGACTTTTCTGCACAGTACACCAAACTCTTGCTCAAGTCCATACTTAGAAAGATCCTCATCTGTATGAATCATTCCTTTCACACCATAAGCTTTAGCATAATCTGCCAGCTCAGCTCCAAAATGTTTAGGCCCGGAAATCTTTTCCTTGAGAAATCCAGCCAAACCACGAAGCACAAGCCCATAAACAACCCCCTTACTTCCTATCGAAATAGAGATAACTCTAGACTTTGAATCT
>DAOVWP010000143.1 GCA_030636615.1 Candidatus Nanohaloarchaea archaeon | reverse complement strand
TAATGATAATGATACTCTTGATGTCGCATATATTACGATAAATGGTACTGGCTATCTTGTCCGTGAGATGGTCAATGATACTGATCACTGGTGTAAGTCATATTTCACATTAGGGCAGAACTATTGGAAAGGAGGAGTCCTGGGTGGTGCAGACTGTTTTAAAGGAAATATCACTGAACCGGGACCAGCTTCTGCCTTCCCTTTCATGCTTTATGGTGATTTGGAACCGACTATCACAGCACCTGTTGATTTATTAGTGAATTATTCTATAACTGACACAATAACATTCGAGGGAACAATAACTGATGATTGTGATGCTGCAATAACTGATGAAGATACAGATGTATATTTCAGGATGATGAAGGATGGTTCTGAGGTTGCAAGATGTAAGGCATCTTATGCGAGTGGATTCTGGAGCTGTTCAATATTGACAAGTTTTGATTTCAGCAAAGGATACTATAATGTGACAATGAATGCTTCATGGGAAAATTATAATACTGGACAGAAAACAGAAGAAGATGCATTTTATCTGTATGCAGTTCCTTTATTGAAGAGTCCATCTGTGACTCCAAGCGCTCCTGAAGGATGGGGTGTCGAAAGAAACTTCAGCATAAATGTAACTGATAATTCTGCAGACACAGTAACTGTCTATTTATGGGAAAAAGCAGCATCAGGTGATTGGACACAGATAGGAGCACCAAAAGACTGCAGTCCATGTTCAAATACTGTATTATCCTGGGGACATAATTATACCTGTGGTAATTTTTCAACTGAATCTTCTCGAAATTATAAATTCAATGCAACAGATACTGATGGAAATACAAAAGAAAATTCAAGCGCAGCCGCAATTTCTCTTCAAAAGGATAATATAGCAATTGAATATATAGGCGGCAATGATGAGACTGCAACTATGACTGTTCCGGCAGAATTCATTCTAAGGGTTAAAGATACAGATATTGGTGACTATTTAATAACCAATACACTCAATATGAATTTCAATGTGTCAAAAAATGATGCTGTTGAAAACATAACTGATGGTTATAATACAACATTATCAGATGGCTATGTTTATTATTACTTTTTACCTGACGACAGATATGAGTCTGGCACAAGATATTGGTTAGGCTATTCAGAGTCGCAGTCATGTTATTTTGATAATAAATCAGCTACTTATAATTTAACAATCAGTGTAAATTGGCCTCCAACATATCAAAGCGAGAAAGTTAATGACCTCACTTCCGGAGCAATTGCTGGGTGGGGAACATCGTGGAATTTTTCAGTTCTTATTCAGGATAGTGATAAGGATGATGTCAATGTAACTCTTCAGATATATAATGGGACTGATTGGAATAATACTTTTCAGAAACAAGAGTGTCTTGAATGCGGTTCACTGACACAGAAAGACTTTTTGACAAGTTTTGATTGTAGCTATGTGCCTGAATCAGTAAAATATAGGTTTTATATAGAAGATAATATGTCAAATACCAATACAACAACCGAAAGGGCATTTGATATAACCAAAGAGAAGGTCAATGTAGAATATTATTATGGGAATGATTCTGTTGCTAACCGAAGTGCGGATCAAAAAGATCTGCTTATTTTCCGGATACAGGATGAGAACGGCAC
>DAOVWP010000142.1 GCA_030636615.1 Candidatus Nanohaloarchaea archaeon | reverse complement strand
GGCGTAATAAAAGACAAAAAATTCTGGCAGCTTGACCTGTCAAAATGTATATTCTGCGGCAGGTGCGAAGATGTCTGCCCGACAAAATGCCTCAGGCTCGGCAATGATTATGAACTCGCCTCACACAAGAAAGAGGACTTTATTATAAGATAAGAATTCAAACAGGATTTATATTAACTCAATACATCTTCTAATAACTTATTCACATAATCCATACCTGAATCATTGAGAATGACAACATCAAAGTTTCTCTTGTACGCCTCAAGACTCTTCTCCTGATTCTCATTCAGAAAACCTATCTTTATGATATTATCATATTTAAACCCGCTGACCATCTTTATATCCTCAATAGAGTCACCAAGAAGTATAACATTTTTTCTGTCCTTTACCAGATCAAAGACAGGAGTTTCTCTTATTGCAGTCTCATCCTTGTTGGCCGAATGGATAATTGGCTCTTTCACACCGATTGCATTCCCGTTCTCATCCCAAATGTAAGAATTAGAAATTATATGTATATTATCATATGCAATCTTCTCTTTCTCAAGATACATAGATATAGAATCGCCGCCAAGCCCATTTGATGATATGATAGCGACAGGAATATTATGATTTCGCAAAGTAGAAAAAAATTCAGGAAGCCCATCCCTTATTTGAACCTTTCCTAAATAAACAGCATCTTCAATATTTTTCTTGTTCAGACCGGATTCTATGAGAAGATCAAAATGCTCCTTCCACCAGCTAAACATCGCTTTTTTCTTTTCATCTTCAGATATCTCGGTATCAAGCTCAATAGGACGATATTTATTGAAAAGCCCATGTGCCTTTTCCGCATAGCCAGATGTAAGGTAATTGCCATCCCTTAAGACTGATATCATTGACGGCATCTTTTTTCCATCAACATAAGCTTTCGTAAGTGTTCTGTCAAAATCAGTGACCACATGAATCGTTTCCGAACCGGTCTTAGCCATATTGCTCTTCAGCTTTTCAAGCTTTTCCTTATCTGGAATCAAAACATCAGATGACATAGATATTAATTAGACAACAATAATTATAAAAATAGATACATAAAAATACAATCATGACAGAAATTACCTGGAACGACTTCGAAAAAGTAGACATAAGGACAGGAACCATAACAAAAGCAGAAGATTTTCCGGAAGCAAGAGTTCCCGCCTACAAACTGTGGATAGATCTCGGCGAGTTGGGCATAAAGAAATCAAGCGCACAGATAACAGCCCTTTACAGCAAAGAAGAGCTTGTAGGAAAACAGGTAATCTGCGTCACGAACTTTCCTCCAAAACAGATAGCCAACTTCATCTCAGAAGTGCTGACAACCGGTTTTGTAAAAGAAGACGGCGATGTAATATTAGCAGTCCCCGACAAGAAAACAAAAAACGGTCTTAAGCTTGCTTAATTAAGAATATTGAACCCAGATAAAAATAAAAATTAATTCTCAGCCCAGCCATCCCTTGAACCATTCAACAACAATCCCGTACACTTCATCCCTTTTTGGATTAAGGCCATGGCTTGCTCCTTCAATAACCACTTTCTCTTTAGGCTCATTAGCATTGCTAAAATAGCTGTCCCTCTCTGAAATAGGCACTCTCGTATCTTTGGAACCGTTTATGAAAAGAAGAGGACAT
>DAOVWP010000130.1 GCA_030636615.1 Candidatus Nanohaloarchaea archaeon | reverse complement strand
TGAACAGGCACTGGGGCGGCTGGAACCCGAAAATATTCAGGGACTATTTCAGCAAAGGAAATATCAGGATTGTAGAATACAAAAACAGAAGAATAGGACTATACGTCTTTGAATTCAAAAAAGACCATTCTTACATAAACAGCATCCAGATATCAAAAAGATTCAGAAAAAAAGGCTTGGGCACAGCTATACTGAACCTGATGGAAAAGGAATCAAAAGAGAGGAAATTATCAAAGATACGGCTTGGAATATTCAAAGAAAACCCGGCAATAAAGCTTTACGAAAGGCTCGGATATAAAAAGATAAAAGATTATAATTCTTCAATCATAATGGAGAAAAAGATTTAGTTTGATTAACAAATTTCCCACCGTTCACTTCGCTCACTCCATAGCAGGCTGCAGAGTATTTACCCAAAAAAAATCAAGAATTATAAGAACCAATATCATTTATACGCATATCCATATCATAAAAATAATTTGTAATAACTGTCATAAGAACAGACATCTGTAAAGGACTACTCAAATTATGTGACAAATAAACATTACCTTGAGGTGTTTTAGTATCAATAATTAATCCAGTTGCATCTCCGTAAGGCAACAAGATCTGTCTTAATAAACCACCATCCCAATCACAGACACCGCTTTTCTTTGCATCATCTATAAACTCTTGAGGTACATCACAACATCTCATAGCATCTAGTGCAAGTTTTTCATAATATTCTTCATTCACATCTGAACTTTTCAAATATTCTAAAAAATCATCACTAATCTCTGCAGAAATACTATGATACGGAATCCTGTCTCTCATATTATAATAAATCCTATAATTCGGCTTAACAGAAGACATACTTTTATCAGAAAGATAATTTGTAATAATTGACAGAAGAACAGACATCTTTGAAAGACTATCCACATTATGTGATCTATATCTAGTTCCAGATTCAGTATCATATTCTATAACTAAACCAATTGCACTACCGCTTGGAAAAATAATATTATCTAATAACCCACCATCCCATTCACATAAACCATTTTCTTCTACCATATTAATACTATGTTGAGGTAACTTACTGATTTTCATAGCATCCAAAGCAATTTTATCATACTTCTCTTTATTTGGATTCGAATTTCTCATATCCTCTACAAATCTATCATCAACTTCTATCAAAAGATTATGATATGGCATTTCATCAGCTAATAAATACTGAATTCTATAATTTGATTTTTTCAAAGACATAACTATGATATTATAACAGAAAAAATATAAAATGAACTACAGATTATAACTTATTAGGAATAAACTATCAAACAACAAACTTCGCAACACCGTCATGCTTCCTGACAGCAATTCTGTCTCCCTTCTTCAGAAGAACCTTACCTTCTTCATCATTATCATACAGAAGGTATGCATCTTCCCGCAGTATCTCAATCTCAACAGAAGACGACTCATTGACAATAACAGGCTTGACTCTCTCATGCGGATTATTCAGAGCAATGCCAATTCCCTTCTCAAACCTTTCACCGCCGACAGAAGTGTAATACGCAGTAGATCCGAAAGGCGTGGATATCACAACCCCGTCGCCAACAACATTCTCATATCTAAGTTCACTATCAACATAAACATTGAACCTCACAGCCTTGGTGAACAGCTTGTTATGCACCTGCACCTCATTCAGCCCCACAACAATCTTGTCATTGAAGTCTGCCTCAATCATCATATATTCTTTAATTTCATACTTGCCGCTCTTAAGCCTCTCAACAGCCGACTCAATATCGTCAGGATTAAACTCGCACCTGTTGCATTTAGAGCTGCACCGCACAGTCACCTTAGGTACACCGGGATAAAGCCTTTCAGAAAAAAGTATAGCACCGTCACCACCATAGGAAAACACGAATTCAGGGTTTTTCCTGTCAATC
>DAOVWP010000080.1 GCA_030636615.1 Candidatus Nanohaloarchaea archaeon | reverse complement strand
TGGATAGAGTTTATTCTGTATAAGAATAAACAATTTTTTCTTTATAATTTTCTGGATAAGTTATTTTTTCTTTTTCCTCTTAAATGAGTTGCTTGTTTAAAATATTCTGTTTCTAAAGGAAATACACATGGAATATACAATCTATCTGACCATTTTTCACCAATCAAGCATATTCCATAAAAAATTTCATATCCTTGCGATTTGTAAAACGCAGCACTCCTTTTTCCCCCAGTTAGAGGATTATGCATAGGAAGAATTTCAGTATCTTTTAGAGTATCATCAATATATTTTTCCATTTTTTTAAGCTTATCTTCTGGAACTCCAATACCTAATATTTCAGATTTGGATAGTGTATAATTCTTTATTCTCTGAATATTATCTTTTCCTTTTAGTGGTCTTCTCTCATATGAAATTAAAGAAGGAGCATCTAAAAAATAACCTATATCTAAACCATCAATTTTTACACTTGAACACAAATTCAAAAAATTCATTTTATCTTACCTTATCAGATATAGAAATTTAATCTTTTTAAAGCTTTCAACAATTCACTACTAATAACTAACTACAACAAAAAATACATATCCCTTTGCATTAATCAAACCCTTATCTTTTTGATAATCTCATGATAACCTGTATCAAGACTATCCTCCCCGACAGTATCTTTTTTCATATGATAAATCATCTTCTTCCCATACACAATAGTGCCTGCCGCAGATATAAGCGCATTATAGGTCTCGCTCAGCCCGCTGAATATCAAAGCAACCTCATCACAGTTCATGACTGCAGTCTGGAATTTTGAAAGTAGCGGCTGGATCATTGGATATACACCGGATCCAAGTATCTGCTCAGATACTCCGGTATAATTGAGCGTCATAACACCGAACCCAAGACTTGCCGCTCCATATAGGATCAACTTCTTTTTCTTTTCATACATATCATAGTTTTTACCGATTTAAGGTATTATCAATAATCTACCCACTCACGGGGCAAATATACACACGACACATATATAATATTAGCCCTAAACATTAAAGATACAGTGATTATAATGAGCGAACAAGATCAGCAAATTGGATATCATAAAGGCTCCCTTGAGTGTCTTCTTAAGGAACGCGCAGAACTTGTAAAACTGGTTCAGATCGTAACAGCAATTATCGGGATGCACACAACAAACCTGACAAAACTTGACCCGTCTTTCAATCTGGAAAAATATGCAGAATCCGTAAGTGTTCCTTTAAGCTCTGGCGGAGAAGAAGTAGATAGTCTGGTACAGAACAACGATAAGAAAAAAATACATGAAACTGATGCAAATTTCGTCAACTTTGAAGAACATCTTGACAACAGCGACAAATAAGTTATTTGACCAGTCTTCTTGCCAGATCTAAGATCTTATAGAAATCCTTATCATTAGTATTATACTTTGCAAACTTCACAAGATCGCACATCTGAAAACATTTTTTGGCATCTGTTACATATCTTTCATCATCAACCTTAACCCTCAGCACCCTAAGCGCATCAGTGCTTGTAAGTTCTTCTTCATTTGGCGCAAATATATATCTTATATAATACCTGACAGCCTCTGAGATCTTTGTATACGCTTCCCTTTTCTGACCGGAAATATACATTTTCTCTGCATTCTTTATTTTACTCAAAGCAACTTTCCGGTAATCCGGCTTCTTTTTCGGCTTTGTATATCCCGTCAAACCATCACTTCCAACATTACCTCCAGACCGATCCCTTCTCAGGTAAAGATATACAAGAATCATCAGCATAAAGATAAGAAGCAAAAACCTGTTTTTTTCAACAAACCCTTCCCGCTCATCAATCTTTACATCAATCTCTGAGTTGTCATCAATCCTGACACTTCTCATCTCTTCAGTAGTCTGGTTCTTAGCCATATCCCCCAGTTGATCAATTTTTTGCGAAATCTCTTTCAGCTTTTCAGAAACCTCTTTTTTATCCGTAGAATTATCTGCAAGACTCCCAATATCCTTTTTGATCTTCTCAACCTCTTCTTTCATCTGCTCAGACATTTCGTCAGAATCCAGCGACTCAGAAAGTTCATCAAATTCTTCTTGTTTTATCTCTTCGCCATCTTCAGCTTTTTGCGCCAGATTTTCAGCCAAATTCAAGCTTTTTTTGAACTCGTCATCGCCTTTAAGCTTATCAGCAAGATCTTCAACTTTCTCTTTCAATGATTTCTTTGGAGGACTGATCTCACTCTCAAGAGAGCGCGTCTCATTAGTCTCATTATTTACATATTCCTCGCTTTTTTTAACTCCGCCATCATTGGTCGGCTCATTTGTCTCAGACTTTTTCTGGAACCCCGCATTCTCAAGCTCACTCTTTTTTTGTTTGTAATCCTCATTTTTCTCCAGCAATTCATCTGCTTTTTTTACATCCTCTTCAGTAATCTTTTTAAGATCCTCTACTTTACCGGACTCATCAACTTTTCCGGTGATATTACCCTTCTCTCCATCTTCATTTTGATACTCTTTCCTGAACTCAGTCTCATTAGTCTCAGCATCCCGCTCCATCTGTGTATCCTGCTCATCATACCCCTCACTTTTCATCTCCTCTTCAAGCTTCCCAAAATCTTCACTCTCATTTAAAGCTCTGTTAAGATTATCAAGTTCTTCTTTTTTCTGATCAATATCTTCCTGTATTTCCTTGTCAAGCCTTTTTTTCGCAGCGCTCATATCCTGATCGCTCTGCTGCTGGACTGTACTCTTTTTATTCTGGTACTGCTGTTCCTGCTCACTCATCTCCTTTTGTTCCTCTTCTCCCTGTTGCTCACTTCCACTCATCTGTTCTTTTATCTTCTCCAACTGTTCCTTCATCTTTTCCTGCATACTCTGCTGTTGTTCTTGACTTTCTTGTTGTTCTTGTTTCTCCTCTTCTTCCTCATCAAACACACAATTCATAG
Organism: Candidatus Nanohaloarchaea archaeon; assembly: GCA_030636615.1. Classification (GTDB taxonomy): domain Archaea; phylum EX4484-52; class EX4484-52; order EX4484-52; family GLR71; genus DAOVWP01. The sequence continues at coordinate 313 of DAOVWP010000080.1, read as the reverse complement.
TGGTTGATATGCTGGATATACTGACAGAACTGTCTTTCTCACCCCTGACTTCAATCTCTATCATCTCATCATATTCAATAAGCATCTCAACCCCTGTGTCAGGATTAACATACCTGTACCTGATATCTGCCACTGAATAGTTTCCCGGCTCATACACTTTGAAAGATTTATATCCTTCTACAATACCGGATTGTTGACCGATTATCCCGCTTTCGCACACAACATCATAGCCCATACTTCCAAATACAGTTTTATCCTGCATCATCATCTGGATATCCTTTCCGAACGGATTATCTATCTCAAGCTTTACCCT